>DYDV01000016.1 GCA_020404465.1 Rickettsia endosymbiont of Omalisus fontisbellaquei | reverse complement strand
TCTGCTTATGACGTTGTAATTTATGATACGGCAGGTCGTACACAAATTGATAAAGAGATGATGAACGAGGCTCTTGCAATAAAAAAGATAGTAGAGCCTACGGAAACTTTATTAGTAATTGACAGTATGACAGGGCAGGATGCAGTAGTTACGGCAAGTAGCTTTAATGAAAAGTTAGAAATTTCAGGATTAATTTTATCTAGAATTGACGGCGATTCTAAAGGTGGTGCGGCACTTAGTGTAAAATATATTACTAAAAAGCCGATTAAATTTTTAAGTAGCGGTGAAAAGCTAACTGATTTAGAAGAATTCAATGCTGAACGTTTAGCTTCTCGAATACTCGATATGGGTGATATTATATCCTTTGTTGAAAAAGCCGCCAGTATAGTTGATAGAGAAGAAGCCGAAAAAACGGCAGCTAAATTAAAAAAAGGTAAATTTGATCTAAATGATTATATGCAGCAAATGAGAAGCATAAAAAAAATGGGAGGATTTGGAAGTATACTTAGTATGTTACCGGGCAGCGGTAAAATTATGGATCAAATAGATCAATCAAAATTAAATGGTAAAATAATTGAACATCAAGAAGCAATTATTTTATCTATGACGCCGAAAGAGCGTAAAAACCCCGATATGATTAATGCCTCTCGTAGAAAACGTATAGCTGCTGGAGCAGGGACCACGGTACAAAAAGTAAATATTTTGCTAAAGCAACATAAGCAAATAAGCGAGATGATGAAAAAAGCAAGTAAAATGAATCCTAAAAATCTATTACGTAGCGGAATTGGAAAATTGTTCTCGTAAAACGGCATTATCGTATGGAGGGGCTTATCGTCATTGCGAGGAGTTGCGTTAGCAACGACGCGGCAATCTCATAAGATAGCATAAAAATTCCTGAGATTGCCACGCCGGCATAAATGCCGGCTCGCAATGACAGGTCTAATTAATTTTCAATTTCAAAGCATTTGCAAAAAATGTATAGATATTGATAAAATAATCGGCACTGTCTTTTAAGTCACTACCGCTACCATGTCCGCTATCACTACTTTCTAGGAAATAAGTCGTAGTGTTTGGATTCTTCTCAAGTACATACTCAAAAATTCTTCCATGCCATGGATGTACACGCTGATCAAGTACCGAACCTGTAATTAAAATAGTCGGATATTTTTGAGTTAAAGATAAATTTTCGAGTGGTGCATATTTTTTAATATGTACTAAATCATTTTGATTTTCTGGATCGCCATATTCAGTTACCCAAGAATGACCTGCTCCGAATTCTTTATAGCGTACCATATCAAGTATCGGTACTTCGCATGCTATAGCTCCAAATAAATCAGGACGCTGCGTCATTGCAACACTAACTAGCAATCCGCCGTTACTTCCTCCTTTAATTCCTAAATACTCAGGGCTAGTAATATTTTGCTTTATTAAATCCTCTGCTACTGCAATAAAATCATTAAAGCCGGTTTGACGTTTTATTCCTTGAGCCGCCTTATGCCACTCAGGACCAAACTCTCCGCCACCTCTGATATTAGCAAGAACATTAACCCCACCATTTTTAACCCATACTTCGTTTTCCGTACGCGAAAAATATGGAGAGTTGATTACTTGAAAACCACCATATGCTTCAAGTAATGTTGGGTTTTTACCATCAAATTTTGTACCTTTTTTATAAACAACGAAATATGGTATTTTAACTCCATCCGAGCTTATTGCTTCCTTTTGATCTACAACATAATTTTTGCTATCAAACGGATATAAAGGTTTTCTAATAACTTTTAATTCATGAGTTTTATCCCATAAATAGATAGTTGGAGGAACTATAGAATTTTCTATAGTAATTAAAGCCTCTTCTTCCTGATCATAAGAAGACATACCAAAAATTGCATTTTCATACGGCAGCTTTAAGGTTACCGGTTTTGTCCATTCATTATTTTCTAATGTAAATGTTACTACTTTTGAAATAACATTCTCATAGCTAGCTAAAAATACTGTATCTTTAGTCATTCCTACAAAATTAAATACTTCCCTTTCTGTTGGGGTAAATAATATTTTTAAGCTAGTTTTATTGCTATCTTCTTTTAGAAGATCAGCGTAATGCACAGCAACAAGCGAACCTGCTTTTATATAGTTACCTTTAAATTGCCAATCGGAACGCAGTAACCAAAACACATATTCTTTAAAAGAACCTTGAGGAGTTGCATCGGATGGCATATTTATTTTTTGTAATTTTAAGCTCTCATCTTTGGCATCTAAAATATAATTATCGTAATTATAAAAATCCTTATCCGCAGATATAAATATTAAAGATGAAGAAACATCATCTGATAAAAGTTTACCAGCTGATACATGTATATAATTCTTTGGTATTTCAAATAGTTTTTTGGCTTTCTCTATAGGTTCTCCTCGCTTCCATATATAGAGCGAGTTAGGGTAGAGTGAATCGGTGACATCTTCCTTATGCAAAACAAAGTTAGAGATAATAGTATCTTGATCAACCCAAGTGCCGACAGTAAACTTTCCTTCTAATAATTTTCCATTATTAGTTTTTGGTTCAAAGCCATTTTTTACAAAATCTTTTTTCTGTAAATCCCATTCTCTAAAGAAAAGTTCATCTTTACCGCCAAAGGACATAGCAATTAAGTAGCGATTAGGGGCTTGAAAGCAATTATCAACGCCACGAAACATAACTTTTTTGCCAAGCTTTTTCGATAATTTATCAAAATCGATTAAAACTTCCCAATTTGGTTTATCTTTAGAGTAATTTTTAACTAACGTTCTACGCCATAATCCTTGCGGATTTTTATCATCCATCCAGAAATTATATACATATCCTTTACGGATAATACCATAAGGGGTTTTTCTTTTGTCATAAAATATAGATTCTATTTCTTTCTTAATTATCTTATAAGTAGGCATAGATTTAAAAGAGTTTTTAGTCTTATCAGTACGCTCTTTAGCCCATTTTAGAGCTTCAGAGCCTTCTGCTTCTTCTAGAAATTTAGTATCTTTCGGGTTATATATTTGTTTATTGTCATTTCCCATAGCTTGAACGCAAAAAGTTAATAAAACAATTGTAAAATAGCAGGTAATTTTTTTCATAATTTTATAGGTAGCCTCTTAAATTAAAAATGCTGATTATTGAAATCTCAGCTAGCATATTTATTCTTATTAATTATCATATTAACATATATAGTATTATTAAAAGTCATTTTATTTTGGGTTTCTATAAAGCCAAATTTTTTATAGAAACTTATTTTTTTATTATCAGCAAAAAGGCTTATTATAGTTATATTATCTTGGACTCTTGTAATGTCAATAAGTAGATTAGTTACTATAGTGCCATAACCTTGACCTCTATACTCCTTTAGGATCGCTATTCTACCTAAATAGGCTATATGTTTTTCATATATAATTCTACCTATACCTATTATTCTATTCTGAGCAAAAAGTATATAATGCTCAACTTTAATTTCTTCTATGTAGAATTCCCCGTTAATGGGCCGTTGATCTTCTAGTACAAAAATTTTATATCTAATTAATATATATTGTATTAATAGCCAAAAATTGTAAAACCTAATCCTTTTTAAGGTAATCTCTCGATTATTATGATTTTTGACTAAACTTTTATTCATTGTTGAACAATTTCTAAATCCTTATGGTTACGGTGTTTAAACCAACTGTCTTCTCTTCTATTTGAGTTTTTTGATTGAAAAAGGAATTAACAAGTAAGGTTTTTTATACAAATTTTCAATGTTAATCATCTTGCTATTCGTTGAGTTTTATAATATTTAATTATATTGTTTAAAAATTAAAAAAGAGATATCAAATGTTAATTTAAAAGTCAATAAACAATAACTATATTTAATCAGGGTTATTTACTATGAATACAGAAAAAGAAATTATAACAAATTTTATTGATGCACTTTTTGAACCGGATAGCCCATGGGATAAAGTAGCACAATATGTTGACGGTAAAGGTAAATTCATACATCCAATACTTGATATTGTTACTATTTATGATTTACATTACGGTCTTATCGATTTTCGTAAAAGTTTTCCTGATATGACTCAAATTGTTGAATCGGTTGGAGTTTTTGAAAATGGTAATTTAATTGCTAAAACTTTTGCCTCAGCAACCTTTAAAGAGGACTTCGGTAATCTAAAAGCAAATGGTAAATACTGGCGTATTCCGGTATATTGGGAATTTGAATTAAATAACGGAAAAATTACGGTTGCTTCAGAATTAGCTAACCATCATGCAATTAATAATCAATTAGGTCTTGCTTTATTTAAAGCTTCCTTTGAATCAGAATAATGTTTTATCATGCACCTTGAACAAAATCAAAGAAAATGCTAAAATAGCACTAGAAAAAATACAAAATATGAGAGTTATGGCTAATGATTTAAGCATTTATATTCATTGGCCTTTTTGTTTATCAAAATGTCCGTATTGTGATTTTAATTCTCATGTGGCAAACATTATAGACCATAATCAATGGCTTAAATCTTATGAAACCGAAATTGAGTATTTTAAGGATATTATTCAAAATAGATATATAAAGTCCATTTTTTTCGGCGGTGGCACACCTTCGTTAATGAATCCTGTAGTAGTTGAAGGGATAATAAATAAAATCAGTAATATAGCAGTTATTGATAATCAAACTGAAATAACTCTAGAAACCAATCCCACATCCTTTGAAACTGAAAAGTTTAAAGCATTCAAATCCGCCGGAATTAATCGTGTTTCTATTGGGGTACAATCCTTGAAAGAAGATGATTTAAAAAAATTAGGTAGAACTCATGATGCTTTGCAAGCCATCAAAACAATTGAGGTGGCAAATACGATTTTTCCAAGAGTATCATTTGATTTAATATATGCACGTAGCGGTCAGAAATTAAAAGATTGGCAAGAAGAATTAAAGCAAGCTATGCAGCTCGCAAACGGTCATATTTCTCTTTATCAATTGACTATCGAAAAAGGTACACCGTTTTATAAATTATTTCATGAAGGTAACTTGATCTTACCACATTCGGATGAAGCAGCTGAAATGTATGAATGGACAAACCATTATCTAGAATCTAAAAAATATTTTAGATATGAGATATCTAATTATGCTCAAGTAGAGCATGAATGTTTGCATAATTTAACTTATTGGAATTATAATAGTTATTTAGGTATAGGTCCTGGAGCTCATAGTAGAATAATTGATGCTTCAAGTTCGGTGTCGGCAATTATGATGTGGCATAAACCGGAAAAATGGTTAGATTCGGTTAAAACAAAAAATGTCGGCATTCAAACTAATGCTAAGCTAACAAATCAAGAAATTATTGAAGAAATACTGATGATGGGGTTGCGTCTTAAAAGTGGCATAAATATTTCTACATTAGAGCAGAAAGTGAACGCAAAATTAGAGAATATTTTAGATATTAATAACCTTAAACATTATCAAGCGTTAGATTTAATTAGACTAGATGAAAATATTTATCTTACCGATAAAGGTTTAATGCTGCATAGTTACATAGTACCTAGATTAATTATATGAAAATTATTCAAGTAGTTTTAAAGTTTGTAATTATTTTTATTACTCCTTCTATTCATGCTACGGAATGTAAACTTGAGTTTAAGACCGAAAAGATATATGTGGATGGTGTCACGTATGATCAAAAAGTCGGAAATCCAATTACACCGATAGCAGATGCTATTAAGGCAGATAATATTGAAGAGGTAAAAAAGATATTAGATGAGGGATATGGAGTAAATCAACCCTGCTTGGGTTGGACTCCTCTAGATTATGCTATATCGAATAATAATGTAAAAATTGCCGATTTTTTATTAAAGCGTGGTGCATCCATGAATTTAATCCATATAAATATAGGATTTATGAAGCCGGAAATTGCTGAATTTTTAATTAATCAGGGAATGAGTCCTAATTTAAGATATGAAGATGGTAGTACTGGAATGATGCTAGCCGCAGAAAGAAATAACTCTGATTTAATAAAACTTTTGCTTAAGTTAGGTGTTAATCCTAACGTTCAAAATTCTAAAACCGGAATGACTTCTCTTATGTATGCAGCGTCATATCTTAATGTTGAACCTACTCGTATTTTATTAGAATATAGAGCAGATCAAAAAATTAAAGATTTTAAAGGGAAAAGAGCTTTAGATTGGATAGCAGCGGATGCTAATAGAAATTTACATGCTTCTGATGCAGAATATTATACTGCTTTATTTCTTGCTCCATTTAAAACTAAACTGAAAATTATAAAAGAAAGAAATAGTATAAAGACTCAAAATAAAGAAAAGGAAAAAGCAATAAAAAAGCTTCTCAATTCTCACCGTTAAATTTTTGTAGCGTTTCTATTTATACTTTACAAGTTAAGGTAAAACTTATCCTAATTTGCTACCTTGAGAGTGTTGAAATATGATTCTTTTCGGTAATTTTGTCGTTAAAGTTCGTCTGTGTTCCTCACGTACGCTTAAGTACGCTGCGGTACTCGCCTGCATTTTGCCTAAAAATTCCTCAAAAATAATTCATATTTCAACACTCCCACCTTATAAAATAGCTACATTGTGAAACTCTACTTCATCTATACGTCGATCCGATAATCGCATGGCGTTGTTGTGTAGAACAGTTTTTCGTCATTGCGAGAAAATTACGTAAGTAATTGACGAAGCAATCCAGTAAAAAATGCTAATTTTCAGCATTTTTTTATTATTTTTTTGGATTGCCACGTTCCTTGCATTCGCTCGTAAGGCATTGTTGCGTGGACCGATAAATGTTCTTTATGTCATTCCCGCGAAAGCGGGAATCTAGAAAAATCTACAAAAAATTTGTTTTTTAGGTTTATTTTGTCAATATTAAGACTATTTTTTTTGGATTCCTGCTTTCGCAGGAATGACATAGGTATCCACGCAATAATGCCCGCTCGCAATAACGAGGTGGTATCCATGCAACAAAGCCTACTCGTATCTGTACAATTTTCTTATACGCTGCGGGCAGTGCTATCATGTATCCTCTAAATCCTCGCTTGGAAAGATGTCTAATGTAAAAATTGGAGCTTAAAATGTTCTGCCCAAGTCTTTACCGATTATACCCATATCCAAGGTTGAGCAGAATTTGCTAATATACCCTGGTTTATATCTTTCACTGAATATATTCTAATAAAATAACGGTCTTTTCCATCCCATTTAGGGCTATAGCTATCTCTTTTATGTAAAACTGCTTTGTTGTTTAATATAACGATATCGCTAGGATCAACATATATATAATTTTGAATAGATTTTTGATCTACAATTTCTCTAATTTTATTTAAAAAATCTGCTGCTCTTTGTGTTTCAGGAATAGCATCCATTTTTATTCTGCTATAATAACCATTAGCATGTTCTACTAATAAAGGGAGATTCTTACTCACTATTTTATATGAGAAAGAATCTGCACTTGTTACTGTAAATTCATTACTACGCCCTATTAAGATATCTTGATAGCTTAATTGATTTAATATATCGTTAAGACTAATATATACTATAGGTAGATTCTCATGTCCTTTATGTACAATTCCGAAAATTAAATAATCGGGTAAAGGAGATAAGTTACCATTCTTCTCTGTCATTGGACGGTATGCAGCATCTACATGCCAATCTAAATCATTATACGGTGATTGAGAGCTACGTTCATTATGAGAATTATGCCTTGGTGCTACCACTCTAATAATATTCTTGTCTTCATCTTTATATAATATAGGAAAACTACCGATTACCCCTATTACTCCATACATATGACAAATTAGTTCTTCTATTCCGCTAACCCGTACCTCACCATCATAAGGAGTTATAACATTAGGCGTTTCCCCAAACGCTACTTTTAGAGGTAATTTATGCTTCGATCCTAACTCATTATCCTCGCTCGCTCCTCCTACAGA
Organism: Rickettsia endosymbiont of Omalisus fontisbellaquei; assembly: GCA_020404465.1. Classification (GTDB taxonomy): domain Bacteria; phylum Pseudomonadota; class Alphaproteobacteria; order Rickettsiales; family Rickettsiaceae; genus Rickettsia. The sequence goes on along the minus strand of DYDV01000016.1, from coordinate 3,896 downwards.
TTCCTTTCTAAATCCTCGTTTGGAAAGATGTTCAGTATAATTTTTTTGATTGATAGTTTTTATATGTATAATTTCTGCATTATTATTTACGGCATCTTTAATTTCTTTTGCATAATTTACATATTTTGTTTCTAAAAAGTTTTTAAAAAATACGGTAGATTTATATGGATTTTCGGTAAAGTTGTTTAAAATTATATCAGCATTAATATTAAAATTTTTCAGATAAATTTCCTTTCTCATAATGTATAGTCATTATCTTTAAATCTTTTTTATAACTGAGTTCCAATTTTTAGAAGCATTAATAATACCGAAAGGATCCACATATTTTGTATCTACTAAATATAAGTCTTTTTTTTCTTTTAACCAGTCAGTTAATCTAACGATTTTATTGTTTAGATTTTCTAATTTTGCTATACAAGTTTTTTCATCTAAAGTTTTCCTCCAAACATCATAACACGCATTATTATAATCAATATTAGTATCTTCAATGATAAAATAATCTCCTTCTTCAAAGATATTACTGTGAAAATATTCTAAAATACCTATGGTATTAATATGAGCATCTTCTATTAAAAGTATAGGATGTACTATTTCAGATATTTTTTCTTTTGGGAATATCGCTTCTACTTTATTAGAATCGCCTTGTAAAAATTCAATTCTATTATCTTCTTTTACAGTTTGATCAATATTTTCAAAATCGATATCTATACTAATAACTTTACCGTCTTTTACCGATAAACTTTGTATGTCCGCTAACCAAAGGGCAGAAGCCCCTTTAAAACTTCCAAATTCAATTATGGTCTTGGGCTTTAATTCTTGAATTAAACCTTGAGTAGTGACAATCTGAAAAGGACTTTTTTGTAATGGTATATTTTTCCAATTAATATCACAGCTATTTTCGGCGATAGAATGCCAAAATGATTCAGGTAAATCGCTTGTTGAAGCTCTATTATTTATAGATACGAATCTCTTTGGTGGTGCGGTATTATTTAGAAAATTTAACATATATTTCCAATCCTAAGTTAATATAGCTATTGTAATACATACTTTAGATTCCAAAGTCAACAGCTTTTTTAAATTAAAAATTGAAAATAAGAAAAGAAATTTTGATAACTATACTTCAAGTAAATGAATAGGATATAGTGTTGTTGTGTTAATACCCAAGCCGTCATTACGAGCGAGCATTGTTGCATGGATAGGTGTCATTCCCGCGAAAGCAGGAATTCAGGGTAAAGCGAGATAAATAGAGCTTTTAAAAAAGCTTAAAAAACTAGATTCCTGCTTTCGCAGGAATGACATAATTAGCTTGGAATGTCGATGAGTATTAAGACAAATATACTTCCTTATCTAAAGTATCTTCGCTGTTATCTATAATCATAGTAATTGTTGCATCGCCGGTAATATTGATGGTAGTACGGAGCATATCAAGTATTCGGTCAATACCGGCAATAATTGCTACTCCCTCTATAGGTAAGTGAACCGAAGAAAGAACCATAGGAAGCATTATCAAAGAGGCACCGGGAATACCGGCACCGCCGATAGATCCAAGTGTTGAAGTGAGAATAATTACTAAATAGTCGTGAGGAGCAAGCGTTACTCCCATCATCTGAGCAAAGAATATAGTAGTAAGAGATAAATTTATAGCAAAGCCGTCCATATTAATTGACGCACCTATCGGAAGTACGAATGAAGTACTAGACTCTGAAATGCCAAGCTTTTCACGACAAACTTGCATAGTAGTTGCAAGAGTTGCTTTACTACTTGAAGTAGAAAAAGCAAGTATCTGATACTCAAAACTTTTCTTATAAAAAGGTATAGGGGAAACACGGCAGAATACATATATAAGTAAGCCAAAAACTAAATATTGGAATGTCATTGCCACAACTACCGCTACAACAAGTTTTGATAAACTAATCATTACCTCAACTCCCTGCATACCTACAATCCAGCCTGTTAAGGCAAAAGCACCGTAAGGGGATAATTGAATAACAAACGATATCATTTTTAATATTAATTTTGACATGACATGAATTAAATCAGTAATAGGTTCACCGATAGACTTCATTTTGTTTAAGGTAATCCCAACAAAAATAGCAAAAAATACAACTTGCAAGACATCACCGTTTGCAAAAGCCCCAACAGCATTATCAGGGACGATATTTACAAAAAAATCAATTATATTAAATGAAGTTCTGCTTGTCGTTCCTGAAGAGGTGAAATCTATATGTATGCCTACTCCAGGCTTTAATACTAAAGCAACAGTCAGTCCAAAAACCGTGGCAAAAAAAGTAGTACCTAAAAAAGCAGCTACCGCTTTCATTCCTACTCTACCGAGTGCGGAAGTATCATTCATACTAGTGATACCGGAAACCAAACTGAAGAAAATTAAAGGGGTAATGATCATTTTTATCAAACGTAAGAAAATGTCACCGATAGGTTTAATATAATTAACATATTGTGGTAAGTATATACCAAATATAATACCTAAGATTAACCCTAAGGTAACTTTTTGCCATAATTTCATAATTTACTTACTTAATTTTAAAATTTGTTCAACTATAAGTTTATTTACCATTTTGGTCAATCCATTCTAAGTACTTTTGAAAGCCATAGTCAATATTTATTTTTATTATTTGCGGTAATTCATAATTATGAATTTCAAGGAGTTTATTTTCAATTTCATTATAATTAGAAGTTTTTGCTTTAATTTCAAGTCTATATTCGGTTTCTAAAGTTACTCTACCATCCCATCTAAAGTAACTTTTGACATCGTCAATTTGAATGCAAGCAGCAAGGTTTGATTCTAACAAAACAGATGCTATTTTTTCGGCAATTTGCAAATCATTTGTAGTGGTTAAAATTAAACAATAACCTTGCATACTCGATGAACTTAAAAAATTGGCTACGTCATCTTTGTAAGTCCTCGGATGCTCGCGTACTTTTGTACGTTCCGCTCCTCGGCTTACAGATTCATTGCTCTTTTCTAAGTTGATCTTCGTATCCCAATTCTTCATTTCGCTGAGATGCATACCTAAACCTCAACAAAACAATTAGGCGTTTCAAATAATTTAAGGCTAGCGACGAAAAAATTTTGATTTACGAAAAGCTTAGGAAAAATTTCATTTTTTAAATGCGTCGCTATATTTTCTGCAGTCGGGTTATTTCGCATGTAATATATTTTTTGACCGGTACAATTTTCTATTTGCCGCCCCATTTCCTTATCGTCTTGATGCAGGATTAAGCTATGATCAAAATTTTCGTCAATCCATTTTTTAGCCAAATCTTTAATTAGACCAAAATCGATTACCATACCGAGTTTATCGGTTTCGTTTGCGGCTATAGTTATCTCAAGAACATAACGATGACCATGTAAAAACTGACATTTATTTTGATGTCCAATAATTCTATGTCCTGCATCGAATTCAATGCGACGAGTACATTTTATCATTAATTATAACTCCGAGCAAATGAAGAATTGATAAAGAAGAACTTAGTAGACGAGTATACTACAAATTTAACAATAACTTTTCAGGATTCTCAATAAGTTGCTTAATTTTTACTAAAAATGATACTCCTTCTTTTCCATCAATTATACGATGATCATAAGATAAAGCTATATACATCATCGGGCGTACTTCAATTTTACCGTCTATGACTACAGCTCGCTCTTCGGTTTTATGTAAGCCTAAAATACCTGATTGAGGCGGATTAATAATCGGCGTGGATAATAATGATCCATATACCCCTCCGTTGGAAATCGAGAATGTCCCTCCTGACAAATCAGCCATAGAAAGCTTACCTTCACGAGCTTTTTTAGCTAAAACACCTATAGCTTTCTCTACTTCGGCAAAGCCCATTTTATCGGCATCTCTAACGACAGGTACAACAAGCCCTTG
>DYDV01000015.1 GCA_020404465.1 Rickettsia endosymbiont of Omalisus fontisbellaquei | reverse complement strand
GCTCAAGCTATAACGGTCCAGCTTCAACTGGTAGCGTAGGCAACAGCGGAACTACCCCAATCGGTACAGGTTCTAACGTTGGTACAGGCGGTAGCTCTCCAGCAGGTGGCAATAATGTATATAGTCCATCAACAGGCGGTACTCGCAATAATGTTGGCGGATATACTCCATCAGTTGGTCAAGGTGGTACAAGTTCTAATGGTCCATCAACAGGCGGTAGCGTCGGGACTGGTGGCTCAAGCTATGGTGGTGCAAGCACTAACGGTGGCATAGCTACAGGTGGTTCAAGTTACAATGGTGGTGCAGGTACTAACGGTGGCATGGCTACAGGTGGCTCAAGCTATAATGGTGGTACAGGTACTAACGGTGGCATGGCTACAGGTGGTTCAAGCTACAATGGTGGTACAGGTACTAACGGTGGCATGGCTACAGGTGGCTCAAGCTATAATGGTGGTGCAGGTGCTAACGGTGGCATGGCTACAGGTGGCTCAAGCTACAATGGTGGTGCAGGTACTAACGGTGGCGTGGCTACAGGTGGCTCAAGTTATAATGCTCCGGCTTCTAGCTCTGATTTATACAGCCCATCAACAGGCGGTACATGTAATAATGTTGGAGGATATACTCCTTCAGTCGGTCAGGGAGGTACAGGATCTAACGGCGGTGTGGCTACGGGTGGCTCAAGCTATAATAATCCTGCTGCAACCGGTATTGCTCCTGCTAATAGCGGTAACTCTTCAGCACAAGGTAGCAGTCCTGCTTTAGGCGGTACAACTAGTAGCGGTATTACCAACAGCGGAAATAACCCGTATGGTAATAGCGGTAATCCTGCAACAACAGGTGTTTCTCCTGCTAATAATAGTAGCGGTATGGGAGGTAGTTCCGATAACGGTATGCCTGCTATAGGTAGCAGCCGAGATAATTCTTCAGGTACAGGTAGCGGTGGAAATTCAGGTAGTGGAATAAGTCGTTCTAAAGCAAATGACGGCTTTAACGCTGCACATGATAATACAAACACCGGTGCTCAAGAGGTAGGTAAGAGAATCGATGCTATTAAAGATGCGGATGGCACAAATCCTAATTCAGAAGAAGCTGTTTCTCGCAAGAGAGGTGCAGCTGTTGGAGGCGGTGACTGTGAACTTGACGAAAGTAAAGCTAATAATTCCGTTTATGGCGTATGGGCTAGCCCATATTATGGCAAAGCGGTACAAAAAGCCTTTAACGGACTTAGCGGTTATAAAGCTAAATCTACCGGCGGCTCAATCGGTGTTGATACTGTTATAAAAGATAATATAGTACTCGGTGCTGCTTATACTAGAGTTGATACGAAGTTACGTTACCAAAATGCTAAAGCCGGTAATACTACTAAGGTCGAAACTAATATGGGTTCTATATACGGTTTATATAACTTTATAAATAACTGGTTTATAGAAGGCGTAACTACCTATTCACGAAGCGATATTAAAACCAATGAAATACGTAATATTATAGGCGGTTATGAAACGGCACACGGTAAGTATCATTCAACTTCTTATAGTGGTCAAGTAGTTGGGGGTTATAATTATCTATGGAAAGAAACTTCATTTGCACCGATGGCAGGACTCAGACTTACTAAGATTAAAGATTCCGGTTATCAGGAATACGGTACTTCTTTCCAAAACCTAACTATTCAGAAGCGTCAATACAATAAGGTTGAGGGTATACTTGGCGGTGAAATTAAAACAACCTTCTATAAGGATGAATTTATAATTAAACCGCAAGTTCATGCCTTTATTAATTACGACTTTAAAGGTAAAACGCCGGCAATCGTTGCAGATCTTAACGGTCTTAATGAGCCTCTACCGGTACCGACACCTAAACCTACTAAAATGCTATATGATTTAGGAGCAGGTGTAGTACTTACGAAAGGTAGAATGGAGTATGGAGTGCATTATGGGCTGAACTTAGCTAAAAAATACCATGCTCAGTCCGGTACGCTAAGACTTAAAGTAAACTTCTAAAATTCCACTCATCAATAGCAAATTACTTTTGTAATTTGCTATTGGCGATAATTTTATGAATTATAGCATATCTAAATCAACATTTAGAACAGTACTTAGTTTTTTTAGTGTATCTATTGTACCTGTTCGTAATCCTTTTTCAATAGATGAGATATATTGCTTAGTTTTGCCAATTTTAATAGCTAATTGTTCTTGAGATAACCCTCTATATTCGCGATAAACTTTAATAGGGTTTTCACCGTTTAGAATTTTTTGTACCAATTCTTCAGGAAAATATTCTTCATTTTTGGCTATAGCTTCAGCGTATAATGTTTCATCAGTAATACGTTGTTTTGTATTGATAAGTTCCTGATATTCATTAAAAGGTATGACAACAAAAGCAGGCTTTCCTTGATATTCTATTATATGTTTATTACTCATTTATATACTTCTCCTCTAACATCAACATTGATTATTAGAATTTCTAACTTTCCTTTATTTATTCATTTAAGAATATTAGTCAACACATTGTTGACTAATGCTAAGTAAGCATGAAACTTAAATTAAATAATAAGTTGAATTTGTACAAGATTTATTATATTAGTATTTGTAATTATTTTTCGGGAATTGTGATAGTTTTTATGGTAATTGCATGTAGTTTTTTATTTAATATTTCAGACAGGGCGTTTTTTACTAATTTATGTTGATTAATTAAAGAAAGTCCATTAAATTGAACATCTGATATTTCTAAGGCATAATGGTCTTGATCTCCTACTAAATCAGTAATTTTTATTATACTGTTTGGAAAAGATTCCTTAAGTATTTTTTCTAACTCTTCTGCAGATATTGCCATTATTTTATCAATATTAATTTAAATATTAATTAAAGTTTTTTTTTGTTAAAGTAAAGCTTTATATGAATTTTTATTATAGAATTTTAAACATTCATTGATAAACTCTACTCTTATGCATATAATAATTAATATTATTATGTCATTTATTAATTATTATGAAAAAAGAAACTGAAGAATTAAAATTATTTATCTTAGAATGTTTGAGTGAGAAAAAAGCAGAAGATATTGAGGTAATTGATTTAACAGGAAAACATAAATTAGCCGATTATATTATATTTGCTAGCGGTCGTTCGACTAAAAATGTTGGAGCAATTGCTGAATATGTAGCTTTAGAATTAAAAAATAATGCCGGTATAAATAGTAATATTGAGGGGCTTGGTAAATCAGAATGGGTACTAATAGATGCAGGTACTATTTTAATTAATATTTTTTATCCTGAAGCACGGAAGCATTTTAAGCTAGAAGAAATTTGGAAAAAATGAACGATCATATTCTTATTAACGTTATAATTTTACTCGGTACTGCGGTTTTTATCGTGGCTATACTTAAGCGTCTTAGATTAAGTCCGGTACTTGGTTACTTAATTGCGGGAGCTGCAATAGGTGATCACGGTTTAAAAATCGTAACATACGATCAAACTAAGTTACTAGGTGAACTTGGTGTAGTATTTTTATTATTCGCTATAGGACTTGAGTTATCTTTTGAGCGATTAAAAGCTATGAGGCGATATGTCTTTGGTCTCGGTAGTTTACAAGTTTTAACGACTACTATAGTGATTGCCGGTGCAATGGTACTTATAGACGGTAATAGTAGTGCGGCTATTATTACCGGCGGCGGTCTTGCTCTTTCATCTACGGCACTTGTTATGCAGGTTATTGAGGAAAATCGTAGTCAATCAACGCAAATAGGAAGAATCTCTTTGGCTATTCTTTTACTGCAAGATTTAGCCGTAGTGCCATTACTTGTAATAGTTCCGCTACTTGCCGATAGCAATAAAGCCTCTCTTGCAACAGCTCTTGGTATTGCACTCTTAAAAGCCGTAACAGCTTTACTTACAATATTTATTTTTGGTCGTGTTTTACTTCGTCCTGTATTTTCATTTATTTCATCAGAAAGTAATAATGCAAACGAGTTGCCTATTGCGATGACTTTGTTAATAGTACTTTCTGCTGCTTGGGCTACCGAAACATTTGGTTTATCTCTAGCTCTAGGAGCATTTGTTGCCGGAGTATTAGTTGCGGAAACTGAATTTAGATTGCAGGCGGAAGAAAGTATTTATCCTTTCAAAAGTTTATTTTTAGGATTATTTTTCATGACCGTCGGTATGAATATCGACGCATTAGAAATGTATGAAAAAATATCTCATATTCTTACTTTATCTATTGCTTTAATAGGTATAAAAACCTTAATTATAACGGCTTTTTGTATTTTATTCGGTTTTAATAAAGGAGTTGCTTTTTATTCAGGCTTATTATTATCGCAAGGCGGAGAGTTTGGTTTTATATTATTCAGTTTAGGTAAAGATAGCGGAATATTAGAGGAAAGTACTGCTAATATATTATTACTTGTAGTTACTTTTACTATGGCACTTACTCCGTTACTCGCAGCTTTAGGGAAAAAGATTGCGGAGAAAGTTGATAAAGGACTCGGTAAAACTCCGACTCAAATGATTGAGCTTGGTGCAAGAGATTTAACAAATCATATTATTATTGCCGGACTTGGTAATACCGGTAAAATGGTAGCAAGAGTTTTGGAAGCAGAAGGTGTAAGTTACGTAATACTTGATTTAGATGATGATAGAGTTAAAGAAGAGCTATCAAACGGTTTGCCGGTTTTTAAAGGTGACGTATCGCAACCCGATACTCTAAAGGCGTTAGGTACGGAAAGAGCATTCGCTATAATACTTACTATGAATAATCAAGTAACTATCAAGAAATCGCTTAAGACAATTAGCGGTAATTATCAAGATATACCGGTTGTCGTTAAGTTAAAGAATTTAAAAAATGCTAGAGAGTTTTATGATTTAGGGGCCACAACTATTATTCCGGAAAGCTATGAGACGGGATTACAAATTGGTGGAACAGTCTTAAAACATATAGGTATTAGTGAGCAGGAAATTAATAGAATAAAAGTGCAATTTAGGCTCGGTAATTATATAATAGCAAAAAAAGAGGATGTTTTATCTGAAGCGGAAGATAATGATTAAAGTTTTTATCATTTTAATTACGATAATATTATCAACAACAATTAATGCCGATAACAAAAAATTGCCTATTCCGAGATTTGTTTCAATAAAATCTAATGAAGTAAATGCAAGAAGCGGACCAACCGCTAAATCTGCTATAGAGTGGGTTTTTATTAAAAAAGGTGAGCCGGTAGAAATAATTACCGAGTACGAGCAATGGCGACAAGTGCGTGACATTAACGGCGAAGGTGGCTGGATACATTCGAGCGTTTTATCAGGTAAAAGATCAGTAGTTATTACCTCTGATAAGGAAATAGAGCTTACCAAATCTGCCGATCCTAAAAGCCGAGTTATAGCAAAATTAATGCCCAAGGTTCGCTGTGGTTTGAAAAAATGCAAAGAACAATTCTGCCAAATTACATGTAAAGATTATACGGGATGGATCTCAAAGGAAGTAATTTGGGGAGTATATGATGATAATGATAGGTATTAGTACAACATTTAATAATAAAATCATTTACTACCTAAGGTTAATTTGCTATATATAAAAACTTACTAAAGATATAATTATTTATGCAAAGATATTTAGACGGTACAAATGATGTCGCATTTAAAAAACTATTTAGCGATAAAGTAAAATTAATAAATTTACTTAATGCTATTCTTAAATTACCTAAGGGAGATAAGATCACAGATTTAAGCTATCTAACTACTGAACAATTGCCATTATTTCTTGAAAGAAGAAAAAATATAGATATTTAAATGAAAACCACTTTACCTGAGCGTTCTCTTAAAATTTGTAAATATATGATCTTTGATGAACTATTTAAAAAGAATTTAGCACAAAGGCAAAAAGAAAGTTTATCATATATAAGTTTGTTTAGTAGTGCTGGAGTAGGTTGTTATGGTTTTAAAAAGGAAAGTTTTAATTGTATAGCAACAGTCGAAATATTGTTTAAAAGAATGAAAGTACAGCAATATAATAAAAAATGCAAATATGACTCAGGATATATAACTGGAGATATAAATGATAAAGAAATTCAGGATAGGATATATTTTGAAATAGATTTATGGAAAAGCAAAGAAAACTTAAAGGAGGTAGATGTTATTATAGCAACACCGCCATGCCAAGGTATGTCTGTTGCAAATCATAAAAAAAATAATGAAATTTCAAGAAATTCTTTAATTGTAAAATCTGTTAAATTAATTGAGTCTATTCGACCTCGTTTTTTTGTGTTTGAAAATGTAAGAAATTTTTTAACTACTACTTGTACTAATTTTGATAATAAAGAAATGTCAATAAATGAAGCAATAGATAGTAGTTTAGAAAAAGACTTTAATATATTAAAAAAGGTTATAAATTTCAAAGATTACGGCTCAAATTCAAGTAGAACAAGAACTTTAGTTATTGGAGTTAGAAAGGATATAAAAGATGTTACGCCATATGATTTATTTCCTGATAAAGAGGGACCAAGAACACTAAGAGAGCTTGTAGGTCATTATAAAGAATTAACGCAGATGGGGGAAATTTCAAGCGAAGACATATATCATCATTTTCGTAAATATGATATCAAAATGCTTCCTTGGATTAAAAATACAAGAGAAGGGTTTAGTGCTTTTAGTAATCAAGAAATTGCTCATGTACCTCATCAAATTATAGATGGTCAAATTGTCATTAACAAAAATAAAAATTCTGATAAATATAAGAGATGCAAATGGGACGATACCGCTCCATGTATTCATACTAGAAATGATTTACTAGCAAGTCAATCAACAATTCATCCGAGGGATAATAGAGTATTTTCGATTCGTGAATTAATGAATTTAATGAATGTACCTCAAGATTTTCAATGGTCAGAAATCGATTTTAGTTTGTTAAATCATTTATCTATTCAAGAAAAAATCAACTTTTTTAAAAAAAATGAAATAAATATCAGACAATCAATAGGAGAAGCAGTACCAACAATAATCTTTAATAAAATAGCCAAAAAAATTAAAGAAATACATATTAATAGAATTAACGATAAACAAATCAAAGAGATTGTTCGTACTAACTTGTTGAATAATGGTTTCAAAAATGTGCAGAGTTTTATAAAAGAAAATTTATTAGATTTATCGTTTACTGATATATCTAAAATTATTGAATTTTCAAATCCAAATACTGAGGAATTTTCAGCATTTTATACTCCTTGCGATATTTGTTATAGTCTTGTAAATGAAATACCAAATTTTGAAAATAAAAAAGAAATACATATCTTAGAGCCGTCTGTAGGGGTTGGGAATTTTTTAAAAATACTATCAAATAAGTTTGATAAACAAAAAATTTTTTTGGATATAGTAGATATAGATAGTTCAGTTATAGAAATATTAAAGATCATTAGTAAAAAAATTAATAATGCGAATATTGTAATAAATTTTATCAATGCAGATTTTTTAAAATATAACTTTACTAAGCAATATGACTTGGTTATTGGAAATCCGCCATTTGGAAAAGTAAAGAGTAGTAGTAATAATAATTATGATTTTGAAATTTATAATACAAAAACAAGAAATCTCTTTTCATTATTTATAGAAAAATCATTAACTTTGGCAGATAATATTGCTTTTATATTACCTAAAACCTTTCTTTCTGCACCGGAATATAACCTAACAAAGGAATTAATAGAAAAGAACAAAAATGTAAAAACTATAATAGATTATGGAGAAAATGCTTTTAAAAATATTAAAATAGAAACAATAGGACTCGTATTATCAAAAAAACAATGTAATGAAATACAGCTAGGGGGTTATAAAATAAAAATTAAAAGCTATATTACTCATGATATTCGATACTTATTAAGTAGCGATGTTTTTGATAAAGATTTTAAATTATGGACGATCTATAAAAATGATTTTTTTAACAACCTTAAAAAAGCTATGTTCTTTTCTATTTATAATTTTTATAGGGATAGACAAATTACAAAACAACATACATCTACATCCGGAAAGTATAGAGTATTAAAATCTCGTAATATTTCTAGTAATGCTATAATAAATATACCAAATTACGATTGTTTTATTAATGATATCGAAAAGTTTAGTATTAAAAAAATTCTAAACTCAAACAGTATAGCCATACCAAATCTTTCATATTTGCCTAGAGCATGTTTCTTACCTAAAGATACTATATCTGATGGTTCTGTTGCTTTATTGCAACCTAAAAATGGTTTTATAATTACAGAAAATGATTTAGCTTATTATAGCTCTGAAGAATTCAGAAATTTCTATATGATTGGAAGAAATTATTCAACTAGAAGCTTAAACATAGATAGTAATTCAATAAATCTGTTTGGCATTAAAAAAGCATGGCATTTAAATGATCATAAATTACAATATAAAAAATGATATTACTATCTCTTATTTTTTTACTCAGAATTTAGATATCAGAATAAAGAAAAACAATCCTCGCTTTCTAGATCAGAAATGTACACCGGATGTTTTGACTTTTATTGCTGAATGTGTATTACAAATCAATCAAGATGAATTTACATCAAAAGATATATTGTTGTCAGGTTATTTTATTACAACATTGCTTATTATTTTTGGAAAGCCAAATCCAAAAAATAAAAGTCAAAATGAATATGATAAGTTTGTTTCGCAACCTTTGGATTTATTATCATATGCAAATGTTTTAAAAAAATATAAAAAAAATGGAAAGAATAAGTTCAAAATTTTAAATCGAAATATATTAGAATATATAGCGTTAAAAGATAGAAATGCATATTATTTTTTATGTGATTATTTGATAAGATTTTCAATTGATAGTGGTTTTCAAGGGTACTTTCAAAATTTTTTAGATAAACAAGATCCAGAATCATTTCAAATTTTAAAAGATAAATTTAATTATCTTGTTATATCCAATTCTGATATAGGGAATAAAGGGAGTAATATAAAGAATAATACTGAGATTAGAAGAATATTTCCAAAATATTTAAATATTTTGTCACTATATTATGGTGTTAAAGGTTCTATAAAAGGGAGGTTTTCTAAATATAATATTACATATACAAATTTGGTTTATAATAAAGAAAATTTTAGAGATTTGGATAAAGCTAAAAATATATCACGACAAGATTCCAAAAATAGTACAACTCAAGACTATAATAAGCACTCAATAGAAAAAGCAAAAAAATGGGTTAAGCAGCAACATAAATACAGTGAGATTCAAGATGATTTATATGGTAAAACAAGTCATGTGCATCATATTTTCCCACAATCAGAGTTTTTATCTATTGCTCATTGTGTAGAAAATTTAATCGCTCTTACAGCTGGTCAACATCAAGATAAAGCTCACCCAAATGGAAATAATGCAATAGTAGATAAGATGTATCAAATGATATGTCTTTTAGCAAAAAGTAAAACAATTAAAAAGTTTGAGGAACAAGGTTTAAGTATTTATAGTAGATTAAAATTTATAGAAGTTTTGAATATTGGTTTTGGGCTAGAGAATAATAAGATTAGCTTTGATTCTGATTTTGAAGAAATAAATAAAAAAATTCATTTATTTTACAAAATAGGGTTATAAAAAATTTATTACACTGAGATATAAAACCAAATTAAATGTTCTGCAGTGTTCTGAGTTTAAATTATTTTATAATTGGCAATTTGCATTAAATATAGTATAATATAAAACTTTTTATATTATCAAAAATTTTATGAGTAAGAAGCTTTATATTAAGACCTACGGATGTCAGATGAATGTTTATGACTCCGTTAAGATGCAGGATTTGCTTTATCCTTTCGATTATGAACCTACCGAAAATATTGAAGAAGCAGATGTTATTATTCTAAATACCTGTCATATCAGAGAGAAAGCAGCCGAGAAAACTTATTCAGAACTCGGTCGTATTAAGAAGCTGCAAGATACAAGAAAAAAACAAGGCTTAAGCTCTGCAATAATAGTAGTAGCCGGTTGTGTTGCACAAGCAGAAGGTGAAGAGATTTTCACAAGAACTCCTTATGTCGATATTGTAGTGGGACCGCAATCTTACTATAATTTACCGGAATTAATCTCAAAAGTCGTCAGACATGAAAAGCATTTAATTGATCTTGATTTTGTTGAAGAAGCAAAATTTGATAATTTACCGGAGCAATTATATCCGCAAGGAGCGAGCGCCTTTATATCGGTACAAGAGGGGTGCGATAAATTTTGTACTTTCTGCGTAGTACCTTATACAAGAGGTGCTGAATTTTCAAGAAATGTAGAGCAGGTTTACAGAGAAGCACTAAAAGTAGTTAGCAGTGGTGCTAAAGAGATAACCCTACTCGGTCAAAATGTTAATGCCTATCACGGCAAAGGTCCTGCAGATAAAATATTTAGTCTAGCCGATTTACTGGGACATTTAGCACAAATTCCAAATTTAGAGAGATTGCGTTATATGACATCACACCCGATAGATATGACGGATGATCTGATAAAACTACACGGCACTGAGCCTAAATTAATGCCGTTTTTACATCTACCGGTGCAATCAGGTTCAAATAAAATATTAAAAGCAATGAACCGTAAGCATGATCGGGATTATTATTTTGATATAATTAGCAGATTAAGAGAAGCAAGGCCCGATATAGTTTTATCCTCTGATTTTATTGTCGGGTTTCCCGGTGAAACAGATGAAGATTTTGAAGATACTTTAGATTTAGTACGCCGAGTAAAATACGGTCAGTGTTATTCATTTAAATATAGTCCTCGTCCAGGTACCCCTGGAGCAACTAGAACTGATCAAGTCCCTGAGCATGTAAAATCAGAGAGATTAACTATATTGCAAAAAGAACTCACGACTCAGCAGCTAGCTTTTAATGAAAGTTGTGAGGGTAGTATTATGCAAGTTCTATTCGACCGCAACGGTAAATTCGACGATCAAATAATAGGTAAAACTCCATACATGCAGTCCGTATATATCCAAAATCCTAATAAATCTTTACTTGGTAAAGTTGTTGATGTAAAAATTACTAAAGCATCAAGTAATAGTTTAACCGGTGAGATAATTTAATAAGGTAATTTTATGGCAGAACTTCCAATAAAAGAAATTATGATTATTGGTCCTGATTTTTATGTGGATGGTGCATTAAAAAGCTTAATGAATAAAGAGGGAGTATTATGTATAGGTGACGGAGCAAACGATGTAACGTTAGAGTTAATTAAGGAAAAGCTTCAAAAGGTTGCTCTTGCCGATAATATTCTTCGAGTTGATATTTGTGCTCATGGTATGCTAGATAATCAAAAGCAACAAAATATAATTTTAGAATCTAGCTCACTTACTAAAACAGAAGATTTTTTAAAAGAAATGAAAAATCTTTTGATTAAACAGTCGGGAAAACAAGAATTAAAGGCAGAATGGCATTTATGGTCGTGTTTTGGCGGCAGTGCCAATAAAATAACATCTATTTTAGGAAAAGAAAATACTTTAATTACTCATATAGACTCTAATAATATTTCTGCAACATATTTAGAGGATTATTCTATAAAAAAATCAGTAGGAAATTACTTAAAAAATTCTGAAAAAGATGCTTATAGTAGATGGGTCGAGGAACAAAAATATTCCTTTCAATCTTCAACATTTAATTTTAATTCTACATCTGATCCAAATGATAGTGTTCATTTAAAAACTTCTCGTACTTTTAAGCCTGAAATATTAAAGGATATTGTTAAAAGATTTAAATATACCGATGATTTAACTGTCATTTTTACTGATTTTATTGCTGAAGATATTAGAAAAATTGAAAGCAGTAAAGAATTTAGAGAGCTCAAAGAGCAAGGCTATTTTAAAGCTAATTTTAAAGAATCAGATGCAGTAAAAATTGAACTCAATGAGGAAGAAGCAAAAAATCTAGTTCTTGGTATAGCGATTTATTTATGCGATAAAATTAGAGAGCAAGATATTGGTGTATTTAAAGAATATTTATCTGTTATCAAACAAAGTGGTATAGATTTAGATAGTGATGCATTAGGCGACACTATATTAATGCGTGCTTCGGGAGAGAATAAAGATGAGATAGTAGAGTTACTTATTAAGGAGTATGAAGTAAACGCAAGTAAGAGTGACGGTGAAGGAAGAACGGCATTATTTATAGCAGCAGGTAAAGGAAATTTAAAAGTAGTGGAAACCTTTATAAGGAATAATATACATATAAATCAACCTAATAATTTAAGCAGAACACCTTTATGGATTGCATCTCAGAATGGACATACAGAGGTAGTTAGAGATTTGCTAGAACATGGAGCCGATCCAAAAGACGATGATTATTATAGTATGACTCCTCTATGGATAGCAGCCCAGAATGGACATACAGAGATAGTTAGAGATTTGCTAGAATATGGAGCTGATCCAAATAAAGCAGATAATCGAGATATAACTCCTTTACTAATGCCCTCATATGATGGACACATAAGCGTAGTAGAAGAGCTATTAAAATATGGAGCAAACGCAGATTTGAATAGTATTAAATATCTCAAAAAAACAAATATTAATATAGATATGCCTGCTAAAGACGGTAGTACTATGTTGCTACGAGCGATTAAGAATGAACAATCGGATATAGTAAAGGTTTTATTAGAAACGGGAGCTAATTCTAAGGATGGTACTACACCGTTACAAGCAGCAATGTCAACAAAGAATCAACATATAGTGCAGTTGATTACAAGTTATGCACAAAAAGTACAAAACAAGCAGCAATGTCAACAAAGAATCAACATATAGTGCAGTTGATTACAAGTTATGCACAAAAAGTACAAAAAATTCCTCCTCCTGTCCCACCTAAGCCTAAAAAAAATAATTTTAAGACTATGGGAATATAATAATAAATTATGTATAAATCTCTGTTTTTTTGTTTAAAAATCTTTGCCGTACTTATTTTAGTAGGTTGTGGGATTACTGCTTATATAATATATCATTATTCACGTGATTTACCTGATTATTCACAGCTTGCACGTTATTATCCCCCGTCGGTAACTCGTATCTATTCTCATGACGGAAAATTAATGGAAGAATATGCTTTTGAGCGTCGTGTATTTGTACCGATCAATAGCATACCAAGTTCATTAATAGAAAGTTTTATCGCAGCTGAGGATAAGAATTTCTATAACCATCCCGGTGTTGATTTGCTTGGAATAATTAGAGCAGCATTTTTAAATATATCTAATTATCTACATCATAGGCGTATGGAAGGAGCTTCTACTATTACGCAGCAAGTGGTCAAAAATTTTCTACTAACTAACGAGGTTTCTCTTGAACGTAAGATTAAAGAAGCGATTCTTTCTTATATGATTTCAAGAGTATTTACTAAGAATCAAATTTTAGAATTATATCTTAATCAAACATTCTTTGGTCGAGGTGCATATGGTGTTGCAACAGCTGCACAGAATTATTTTAATAAATCGGTAGAAGAGCTTACCATTGCAGAATCAGCTTTTATTGCAGCACTGCCTAAAGCTCCTTCCGAACTTAATCCTGAGAAAAATTATGCTAGAGTAAAAGGGCGTCGTGACTATGTAATAACACGTATGTTTGAAGACGGTTATATAACAAGAGATGCTGCGAAAGAAGCCATAGACAGTCCAATAATTTTACGCAAACGAGCTAAAGAAGAAACGGTTACGGCTGATTATTATGCCGCACAAGTGCGAGAAGAAGTAATTAAAATGCTAAATAGTAAGGAAGAATTTTATACAGGCGGGCTTACTATTATTACTTCTTTAGATGCAAAGATGCAAAAATTTGCTGAAGATTCACTCCGAAAAGGTCTTAGGGAGTTTGATAGAAAGCGTGGTTTTAGAAAACCTATTACTAATATTTCTCTTGATAATTGGCAAGAAGAGTTAAAAAAATTACCTACGCCTCAATCGCTTTTAGAGTATAAATTAGCTGTAGTTCTAGATGTAGCCGATAACCAGGCAGAGATTGGACTTATAGATGGCAGCAAATCTAAGATTCCTATTGCTGAAATGAAGTGGGCAAGAAGTAACCTTAAATCAGTTAAGGCTTTGCTTAAAAAAGGTGATGTAATAGTGGTTGAGGCTATAAAAGAGGGTTATGCTTTTCGTCAGATCCCTGAAGTAAATGGTGCTATTATGGTTATGAACCCAAATACCGGACAGGTACTTGCAAGCGTCGGCGGTTATGATTTTTCCACAAGTAAATTTGATAGAGTGACTCAAGCACTTCGTCAACCAGGTTCTTTGAGTAAAACCTTTGTTTATCTAGCAGCTCTTGAAAACGGTATTAAGCCGAATCAGATTTTTAACGATGGACCTATTGAGATTTCGCAAGGCCCTGGGATGCCTAGTTGGCGTCCTAAAAATTATGAAGGTAAGTTTTTAGGTGAAATCACTATGCGTGCTGGACTTGAAAAATCCCGTAATCTTATAACCGTAAGAGTAGCAACTGCCGTTGGGCTTACAAAAATCGTTGATATAATTAAGCGTTTCGGTATTAATAATGAACCGAAAAAAGTCTATTCTATGGTACTTGGTTCAATTGAAACAACACTTAGCAGAATGACTAATGCTTATGCAATTATTGCTAATGGCGGTAAGAAAGTTGAACCTCATTTTGTAGAATTAATTAAAGACCGTAACGGTAAAATTATTTATAGGCGAGATGATAGAGAATGTCCTTCTTGTAATGTTTCAGATAGCAATCTAGATACTGCAATATTAGAAATACCCAAAGAAGACATCTATAGAGTTACGGATGAAGCTAGCGACTATCAAATTACCTCGTTTTTAACAGGGGCAATAGATAGAGGAACCGGCTATGCTGCAAAGAAATTAGGGAAAATTATTGGCGGAAAAACCGGTACTAGTAACGATAGTAAAGATACGTGGTTCGTAGGTTTTACACCAAAAATAGTAGTTGGTAGTTATGTTGGCTACGATACACCGAAAGAGCTTGGCAAAAGAGCAACGGGTTCAAACGTTGTATTGCCGATCTTCATTGATTTTATGAGTAACGCTTATAAGGATGAACCGGTGTTGCCTTTCAAAGTCCCAGATTCAATAAAATTACTAGCCGTAGATAGAGCGACCGGTAAAATTACACCAAGCGGCACAGTTATGGAAGCATTTAAAGTAAATAATGTTCAGATGCTTGAGAACGAAGATATGATCGATAATCACGATAATAATGATATTTTTGATTATGTGCCGAGTATAAAGGATCAGTCCCAAGAGATTTACTAGTATTATACGAAATGTGTTAAAATCGTCATTGCGAAGCCACGAAGTGGCTGTGGCAATCCAGTAAAAATAATAAAAAAATTCTGATTTACAGAATTTTTTACTGGATTGCTTCGTCAAAACTTATAGTTTTTCCTCGCAATGACGAAAAACAGACCATACAGACAAAACCACCTATTTTTATTTTAACCTATGAAAAAAATTATTTTATATCTAACTGCCCTAATATCACTTACTATATCTTTTATAACTAAAGCGGATTGTTTTCTAGTTAAAGAAAATGATAAATTTATAAAACAAGAAGGTAGTTGCGAGTCCCGTTATGCTCCATGCTCAACATTTAAAATTGCTATAAGTTTAATGGGTTATGATGACGGGTTTTTAATTGATGAAACTCATCCAAAATTACCTTTTAAAGAAGGATATGCTGACTATCTTGAAGTTTGGAGGCAACCTCAAACACCTAAAGACTGGATGAAGAATAGCTGTGTTTGGTATTCTCAGGTTATTACCAAAGAATTAGGTATTGAAAAATTTTGTGATTATGTAACAAAATTTAATTACGGTAATCAGGATATTTCCGGTGATAAAGGTAAAAATAACGGCTTAACCAATGCGTGGCTTTCTAGCTCTTTAGAAATTTCGCCGGAAGAACAATTAACTTTTCTTCAAGAACTAGCAGAGAATAAATTGCCTGTAAGTGTTAAAGCCCAAGAAATAACCAAAAATATTTTGTTTATGGAAGATTTTGTAGATGGTTGGAAGCTTTACGGTAAAACAGGCAGCGGTAATAAACTTAGTCAAGATAGAACCGTAAAGTTAAAAGATAAACAAA
Organism: Rickettsia endosymbiont of Omalisus fontisbellaquei; assembly: GCA_020404465.1. Taxonomy (GTDB): domain Bacteria; phylum Pseudomonadota; class Alphaproteobacteria; order Rickettsiales; family Rickettsiaceae; genus Rickettsia. Next base: position 11,466 of record DYDV01000015.1, on the reverse strand, counting down.
TTGGATGGTTTATAGGTTGGTTACAAAAAAATGACAGAACAGTTTTCTTTGTACATTTCATTGAAGATAATAAAACTTATGATTCTTATGCAGGACGACGCTCTAAAGAAGTAGCAAAAGAAAAGCTAAAAGAATTGATAAATAAAGAATTAAAATAAAATTTATTCATGAATAAACTTTCTATAGTTTGGTTGCGGCGAAATTTGCGGCTTCAAGATAATAAATCTTTTGCAGCCGCACTTTGTAATTCTGATAAAATCCTGCCAATCTTTATTTTTGATACTACCATTCTAGAAAGATTTAAAAATCCTTACGATAGACGGCTTTCCTTTTTAGCAAATACTCTCTGTTTAATTAACGAGGAACTAAAAAAGCTGAAAGGAAAGCTATTAGTATTTCATGGTGACCCTATTGATATTATTCCAAAAATTGTAAGTAGCTTAAAAATTGAAGCTATTTATGCTGATGCCGACTATGAGCCAAGTAATATAGAGCGGGATCAAAAAGTAGGAAAGCTATTGGGCGATACGCTTCATCTATATTGTGATCATTTACTTATAAAACCTGATAAAATTTTAAAAAAAGACAATAAACCGTATAAAGTGTACACTCCTTATATGCAAGCTTTCCGTAAGTTTATATCGGATAACGGAACTATAGCACATAATAAGTTATTAACGCAGTATTGCTATAATTTAGAAGGTAAATTATATACACCGAAAGATATAGAGCTAAGTACTATTGATCTAAATAAAGGTGAAAGCGAAATTTTAAAACAAATCGGCTATATTTATAAAGAAGATGAACTTTGGCAGCCTAAAAATGCTAAGAGTGTTTTAGATAAATTTATTGCAAGAAGAATAAATAATTACAAAACCAATCGAGATTTTTTATATCTTAACGGCACAAGTACCATCTCACCTTATTTAAGATTTGGGCTTATATCCATAAGAGAATGTTATCGTAAAGCTTTTGCTATTAGCTCAAGCCCTAGCAGTATAACTTGGATTAACGAGTTAATTTGGCGTGAATTTTATGCAGCTATTTTATATCATTTTCCAAATACCGTTAATGAAGAGTTTCAAGAGAAATATCGTCATAAAATACCTTGGAGCAAAAGAGAAGAATATTTTGATAAATTTATTAATGCAGAAACCGGTTACCCTATAATAGATGCCGCAGTTAAGCAGCTAGTTTGGGATGGCTGGATGCACAACAGAGCAAGGATGATCGTTGCTAGTTTTTTCAGCAAAAATTTACTTTTAGATTGGCGTAAAGGCGAAGAATTCTTTGCACAGTATCTTATGGATTATGAGCTTGCTTCTAATGTGGGAGGGTGGCAATGGGCAAGCTCTTGCGGTACTGACGCTCAGCCTTATTTTCGTATATTTAACCCTTATACTCAAGGTAAAAACTTTGATGCGGATAGCGAGTATATCAAAAAATATTTACCTACCTTAAAAAATGTCCCTTCTCATATTATCCATAATGTAAATTTCCATAAAATGTATGATAATTATCCAAAGCCGATAGTCGATTACGGGTTATCAAGACTAAGAGCATTAGAGGTATTTAAAGAAGTTGCCGAAATGCGTGAAGATTTATGTTTATCCAATGTTGCTATGAAACTTGATAAATAAAATGCTAAAACTTACTCTCATGATGAAGTATGGAAATAAATTATAAAACAGAGTATGCCTTTGATGCTTCAAGATTTGGTACGTCAGATTTTGGGTTCAGCCTGTGCTAATCTATTATTATATACTGTGCAGGCTCGCTTCTCATTTGTCTTCCAACCTTTGAAGTATCTGAGGTTGTATTAAGAATAAGATTCCCTAAATATTATTTTATACTCTTCATTTTAGCATTATTAATTTTTAAAAGGCAAAACTGTTACTAATGAAAGACGCATTACACATGCCGCTCTATGAGTGGGTAACATATCAAATAAAGCATCAAAATCAGAATTAGGGTTAGTTATTTCAGCTTTTTTTGCTTCCAATTCAATAAAGAAATAATCTTTAAGTGTTTGTTGCTGGTCACATACTGGTCTAGCAGTATTTTTTTCTGTTAAAATTTTTGTTAAGTATGATTCCACTATATGGTCAAGCTTTTGTTTTTCTTGATCAGAAACCGAAGATAGATTCTTTACTGCATTATAATTAGAAACTGCCTTCATGTATTCTACTAGCATTTCATCTGAAGCATTATACAATAATTCTGCAATTAGTTTTTGTTCTGCTCGTGCATATTTACTTTTTCCAGAAACTTTATTATGTTTGACAGTAGTACACCCGATTAACGAGGTGCTAATTAGAGTTAAAATAATTAAGAATATTTTCATAACATGCTTTTTTTTAATAAAAACTATATCTCTTTATGAATGTTTTGTAAATAATATTTATTTTATCTAGGAAATAATTTTTTTGATTACTAATTAAGTGCTTAACAGTTTCTTATAAATTGTTATCGCTTGAAGTATCTAAAGAAATGTTATAAAGTCAAAAAGTTCATAGAAATTTGAGGGTATTATGCAAGTAGTAAAAGCTTTAGAACAAATTTTAGCAGATAGTTATGCTTTATATTTTAAAACACAAAATTATCATTGGAATGTGGAAGGAGCAGAATTTAGAAGTCTACATCTATTATTTGAAGGACAGTATGAAGATTTAGCTGAAAGCTTAGATGAGCTTGCCGAAAGAATAAGAGCTTTAGATGCTAAAGTTCCGGCATTATCAAACTTGATAAAGCTTGCATCTATAGATGAGCCAAATCCAAACGCAACAGCAAATGAAATGCTTAAAAGCCTTAAAAAAGATCAAGATATTATTAGAGATACATTATATAAAGGGCTTAAAGCAGCACAAGCAGAAGGTGATGAGGGTACAGCCGATATGATTATTGGACGGATTAAAGTGCATGAAAAAAACAGATGGATGCTGAAGAGTAGTATAGTTTAGTGTCATTCCCGCGTAGGCGGGAATCCAGTACTTTCAAGCTTTTTAAAAGCTCGCTTTACCCTAGATTCCTGCTTTCGCAGGAATGACATAGACCTAAATATAAACAAAACTAACAAAATAAAAATAAAATGGAACAATATGATATAGCCGTTATAGGCGGTGGTCCAGGCGGATATGTTGCGGCAATTAGAGCGGCACAATTAAAGAAAAAAGTTGTATTAATAGAAAAAGAACATTTGGGCGGGGTGTGTCTTAATTGGGGATGTATACCGACTAAATCTTTGCTTAAATCTGCTGAGGTTTTTGAATATATAAAACACGCTAAAGATTATGGTGTTGAAACTAAATCTGCTGAAGTTAATATTAAGAAAATGGTAGAGCGTTCAAGAGAGATTTCAGGTAAGCTTGCAGGCGGTGTTAAATTATTGCTCAAGAAAAATAAAGTTACCGTGATAGACGGAGTAGCAAGTCTTGCAGGAAATAAGATAATAAATATAGATGCTCAAGGTAATAAATCGCAGCTAAAAGCAGATAATATTATTATAGCTACCGGAGCAAGACCTAGGGTGTTAAAAGGATTTGAGCCTGACGGTAAGCAAATTTGGACTTCTAAAGAAGCTATGATACCGCAGCATGTGCCGAAATCTATGATTATTGTAGGTTCAGGTGCAATAGGTATAGAATTTGCTTCGTTTTATAATAGTATCGGTGTAGAGGTTACCGTAATTGAGGCTCATACTAGAATATTACCAGTGGAAGATACAGAAATTTCAGGGCTTGCTCATAAGAGTTTTGAGAAGAAAGGCATAAAAATTATTACTAATGCAAAGTTAATTAAGCAAACAAAATCAAAAGATAAGATAGAAGTTGAGTTAGAGTTATCCGGCAAAACACAAAAATTACAGAGCGAAATCTTGCTTATGGCAGTAGGTATTACGGCAAATACAGAAAGTTTAGGGCTTGAGAAAACCAAAGTTAAAGTAGAAAACGGCTATATAACTACTAACGGATTAATGCAAACTGCGGAATCAGGAATTTATGCTATAGGCGATGTAGCTGGAGTGCCTTGTTTAGCTCATAAAGCAAGCCATGAGGGAATTATTGCAGCAGAAAGCATAGCCGGTTTAAAGCCGCATGCTATCAATAAGCATAATATACCTGGTTGCACTTATTCTTCGCCGCAAATAGCAAGTGTCGGTCTTACAGAAGAAGCGGCTAAAGCTTTAGGTTATGAATTAAAAATCGGTAGGTTTCCTTTTATGGCTAATGGCAAGGCTTTAGTAAGCGGTGATAGTGATGGTTTAATAAAAACTATATTTGATGCTAAAACCGGTGAGTTGCTCGGTGCTCATATGATAGGTTCGGAAGTTACAGAATTAATACAAGGGTATGTGGTTTCAAAAAATTTAGAAGGAACGGAGCTGGATTTAATTAATACTATCTTCCCACATCCTACTTTATCGGAAATGATGCATGAGTCGGTGTTAGCTGCTTATGATAGGGCGGTACATATTTAATCTAATTAAAAAAATGAACAAAGATAGTTTAGTCGAGAATTATGCTGTAGCATTATTTAACAATGCTAAATCTGATAATATCCAAGATAAGATATTTGAAGAAATTACCTTAGTGAATCGTATTATTGAGGATAGTTTTGAGATTAAAGAATTTTTATTTTCTCCTATAGTAAATAAGAATGATAAAATTAATGTGGTTAATTCGTTAGTAAAAAATATTAAATTTAACAAAATAGTGAATAATTTTTTATTATTATTGATAAAAAATTCCCGTACTACTATCTTATCAAATATAGTAAAGGCTTATAATAAATTATTGTATGAAAGTAGAAATATAAAGATAGTTCAAGTTATTTCTGCAAATAAGTTACAACCTAAAGAACAGGAATGGATAAAATCAAAGATTGAGAAAGAATTAGACCGAAAAATAGAAGCAGTGTTTGATATGGATCAGACTATTATTGGTGGTATTGTAATTAAATATGATAGTATGTTGCAAGATTACTCAATAAAAGGTAGTTTAGAGAAAATAGCTAAGAGTTTGAAGAAAGTTAGGGTTTGTTAATGTCATTCCCGCGAAGGCGGGAATCCAGAAAAGCAACCTTAATATTTTGATAAAATAACCATATAAAAATAGGTTTTTATATGGTTATACTGGATTTCCGCCTTTGCGGGAATGACATACATACATATTAGGAGCCATCCCGCATGAAATTAAAGCCTATTGAAGTAGCTGAAATATTACAAAAGGAAATAGCTAATATTAATTGCTTAAGTGAACTTGAGGAAGTAGGGCAGGTAATAACCGTCGGTGACGGTATTGCTAAAATTTACGGTCTTGCTAATGTAAAATCCGGTGAAGTAGTAGAATTTAAATCAGGTGTTAAAGGTCTTGTTTTAAACTTGGAAAATGATAGCGTTGGTGCTGTAATTATGGGAGACGATAATGAAGTACAGCAAGGCGACCTAGTCAAAAGAACTAAAGAAGTTTTAGAAGTACCTATAGGAAAAGCTTTGCTTGGTCGCGCGGTTGATGCTCTTGGTAACCCTATTGACGGCAAAGGCGATATTGCAAGTAAAGAGTACAGACATATCGAGATGAAAGCTCCGGGGATAATAGAAAGAACGAGCGTTAGCGAACCCGTGCAAACCGGAATAAAAGCTATAGATTCGTTAATTCCAATAGGCAGAGGGCAAAGAGAGTTAATAATCGGTGATAGGCAAACCGGAAAAACGGCTATAGCGGTCGATACTATTATTAATCAAAAACAAGCACACTCACTTACTAATGAAAGTGATAAAATTTATTGTATTTATGTAGCTATTGGGCAGAAAAGATCAAGTGTTGCACAGATAGTAAAAAAACTAGAAGATGCTGGAGCAATGGACTATACAATCGTTGTTTCAGCTACCGCATCAGAAGCTGCAGCTCTTCAATTCATTGCTCCTTATTCTGCCTGTAGCATGGGCGAATATTTTCGTGATAACGGCATGCACGCACTTATTATTTATGATGATTTAAGTAAGCATGCAGTCGCATATAGACAAATCTCATTATTACTTAGAAGACCGCCTGGGCGAGAAGCCTATCCTGGTGACGTATTTTACTTGCATTCAAGATTGCTTGAGCGAGCCGCTAAAATGTCAGAGGAAAAAGGCAGCGGCTCACTTACTGCTCTTCCTATAATCGAAACTCAAGCAGGTGATGTATCCGCATACATCCCGACAAATGTTATTTCAATTACCGACGGTCAAATTTTTCTAGAAAGCGAGCTATTTTATAAAGGCGTAAGACCGGCTGTTAATGTCGGTATTTCAGTAAGCCGCGTTGGTTCTGCTGCACAAATAAAAGCTATGAAGCAAGTGGCAGGTTCGGTAAAGCTAGAACTTGCTCAATTTAGAGAGCTTGAGTCTTTTTCGCAATTTGGATCAGATCTAGATCCTGCAACTAAAGCACAAATCGATCACGGTAAAAGATTAGTTGAGATATTAAAACAAGCACAATATAATCCTTTTCCGGTAGAAGAACAAATAGTAAGTATTTACGTCGGAACTAAGAAATATTTAAATGATGTACCGCTTCAGAAAGTAAAAGAATTTGAAGATAAAATGCTGACCGAAATAAGATTAAATAAAAAAGATATTTTGGAATCAATAAAAACCGAGCAGCGTATAACTGAAGAAACCGAGCAGAAACTAAAAGCATTTTTAGAAAATTTTGTTAAGGAATTTGTTAAAGCCGGTTAATTAGTGTTATGTTATTACCGTACTCTATGTCATTCCCGCGTAGGCGGGAATCCAGTCTAAAGCGAGATAAATCGAGCTTTTAATTTTAAAAATTTAGTATGTTTGTACTTTTTAATTACTGGATTCCCGCTTACGCGGGAATGACATAGAGTTTTAAAAAACCAAAAAACTATATGTCAAATTTAAAGCAGCTAAGAACTAGAATTAAAAGCGTCAAATCTACGCAAAAAATTACTAAAGCAATGCAACTAGTATCAGCTTCTAAAATGGCAAAAATAAAAAATCAAATAGCCAATTCAAATTTTTATATTGAGGCTATTACTAAAATGATGTCTGATATATTATCGATTGATATGTATGAGTTATCTATAGAGGAGCAGAAATTTTTTAATACTGTACCGAATAAAGCAAATTTATTGATAGTTATGACGTCGCAGCGAGGTTTATGCGGAACATTTAATTACAGCATAATTAAGCAAGTTAAGAATGATATTAAAGAGTTAGAAAATAAAGGCGAACAAATAAAACTTATCATTATCGGAAAAAAAGGTTACGAAACACTAAAAAGACAATATGCAAATTATATTGATAGTTATTTTGAGTTACCCAAAATTCATGATGAAAATCTGATGCTACAAGTAAAACAAAAAATTATGTCGGCAGCCTATAATTTGGAAATTAGTAATTGTGTTATATATTTTAACAAATTTAAAAACGCAATGACTCAAATTATGACTAAGCAGCAGATTTTACCGGTAGAAAAATATCATGACGATTCTATGATAGATAATCCTATAGTCAATTCAGTTGGATTCGGATACAAGGAACGAGGAGCGAAGCCTATAACTAATAGGAGAGCGACGAGTGACATAGTAGGCGAGTCCAAATCAATTGACTATAATTATGAATATGAAGGGGAGAATCTAATTTCTAATTTAATTAATTTATATGTGAATTCCCAAATAAATTATGCTTTACTACAAAATAGAGCTAGTGAAGAGGGAGCAAGAATGACTGCCATGGAAAATGCAACAAATAACGCTAATGATTTAATAAGCAAGTTAGTTTTAAAGCTAAATAGATCAAGACAAGCTATTATTACTACAGAGTTGATAGAGATTATAGCAGGTTCAGAGGCTGTTTAGTTTCCGTCATTGCGAGCAGCCGTAGGCTGCGTGGCAATCTCATTAAATATCCTGAGATTGCTTCGTCGAAACTTTCAGTTTCTTCTCGCAATGACGTTTTTTATAAGAACATTATCTTAACAGAAAAAATAATGACAAAAAATATTGGAAAAATTACTCAGATTATTTCAGCGGTGGTGGATGTAAAATTTACAAATAATGGTAAATTACCGGCGATTTTAAATGCCCTTGAGTGCTATAACGATAATCAAAGAATAGTATTGGAAGTGGCACAACATATTGGTGATGATACGGTGCGTTGTATTGCTATGGATTCTACTGAAGGGCTTATAAGAGGTATAGAAGTAATAGACACAGGTAGTCCTATTCGTATTCCCGTAGGTACTGAGACGCTTGGGCGTATTATGAATGTTGTAGGTGAGCCGATTGATGGTAGGGGAGAAATTAAAAGCTCAAATATTTCTTCTATATATAAGCCAGCACCTAGCTTTACCAATCAATCAACCGAGCGTAGTATATTAGTAACTGGTATTAAAGTAGTCGATCTACTTGCTCCTTATACTAAAGGCGGTAAGATAGGATTATTCGGCGGTGCGGGAGTCGGTAAAACCGTGTTAATTATGGAGCTTATTAATAATGTAGCTAAGGCTCATGGTGGTTATACTGTATTTGCAGGAGTCGGCGAGAGAACTAGAGAGGGTAATGACCTCTACCATGAAATGATTGATTCGGGTGTTATTAACCTTGAAGAGCCTGAAAAGTCAAAAGTGGCTTTAGTTTATGGACAAATGAACGAGCCGCCAGGAGCAAGGGCAAGAGTTGCATTAAGTGGTCTGACTATTGCAGAAAGCTTTAGAGATATGAATGAGGGACAGGATGTTCTATTCTTTGTAGACAATATTTTCCGTTTTACTCAAGCAGGTTCTGAAGTATCGGCACTGCTTGGTAGAATTCCGTCGGCGGTAGGATATCAGCCTACTCTTGCTACTGATATGGGAGAACTACAGGAGCGTATCACCTCTACTAAAAACGGCTCAATAACTTCTGTGCAGGCTATATATGTACCGGCGGATGATTTAACCGATCCTGCTCCTGCTACTTCTTTCGCACATTTAGATGCTACAACAGTACTTAGCCGTCAGATAGCTGAGCTTGGGATTTATCCGGCAGTTGACCCATTAGATAGCAATTCTCAAGTACTTGATCCAATGATTGTTGGGGAAGAACATTATAGTGTAGCAAGACAAGTGCAACAGGTTTTACAAACTTATAAATCGCTGCAGGATATTATTGCTATTTTAGGTATGGATGAGTTATCTGAAGAGGATAAATTAACCGTGTCGCGTGCTAGAAAAATACAGCGTTTCTTATCACAGCCCTTCCATGTAGCAGAAGTATTTACAGGTAGCAAAGGAAAATTTGTTAATCTAGCCGATACTATTGCAGGTTTTAAAGGATTAGTAGAAGGTAAATATGATGATTTACCGGAAGCTGCTTTTTATATGGTCGGAACTATAGACGAGGCTATTGAGAAAGCAAAGACTTTGAAGGTATAATTGTCATCCCGTGGCTTGACCACGGGATCCAGTGAAAGTAGCAATATTGCAAGTCGTTTTTCTGGACTCCGTGGTCAAGCCACGGGGTGACATTAAGGATAAACCAAAATATGAACGAAACAATTCTAGTCAAAATAATTACACCTTTAAGTATTGCATTTGAAAAGCAAGCTAAAATGGTAACGCTACCGGGTGAGGAGGGTATGCTTGGAGTGCTGCCGAGTCACGCTCCGATGATTGTTAGTTTAAAAGCCGGTTTAGTACAGGTTTATATAGATGATATACATAAATCCGAAAACATTTATCTTATTTCCGGCGGTATAACCGAAGTAACGGGAAGCTATGTTAATATAGCCACGGAAACGGCTATTAACGCTACGAATTTAAGTGAAGCGGAAATAGCAACTAAGCTTCAGGAACTTCAAAAATCTACATAAATATCTTTTAAATTAACATTAATTTGTTTGAAAAATCTACGTTTTGGGATAAGGTTAAGTATAAGGTTTAAGATGTCATACCGCGACTTGATCGCGGTATCTTAGGACACAGTCTGTGATACAAGATCCCGTGGTCAAGCCACGGGATGACAATAGGAAACCAGTCCACGTAATCAAGTGAGAAACAAATGTCAAAAGTGCATAATTCAGAATATATTAAAGAGTTATCAGTCGATAATACTTCATACAAAATTTACGATATAAATAAAGCGGCAAGCGATATCGAACTTCCCTTAAAAAAATTACCGTATAGTTTAAGAGTGTTGTTCGAGAATGTATTACGTTCCGATGGTTCAAAGCAAAACTTACTTGTATTTAAAGAATGGCTGAAAACTAAAAAATCTGATGCGGAAATAGATTTTATGCCGGCAAGAGTTTTGATGCAGGATTTTACCGGTGTGCCTGCTATTGTAGATTTGGCAGCTATGCGTGATGCGATGAAGAAAATAGGAGGCGATCCGTTAAAAATTAATCCGCTTATTCCTGTTGATTTGGTAATAGACCATTCTGTAAGCGTTGATTCTTACGCAGCTAAGGACTCATTCGATAAAAATGTTCAAATGGAAATGAAACGTAATATAGAGCGTTATCAGTTTCTTAAATGGGGGCAGCAAGCATTTAATAATTTTAAAGTAGTTCCGCCCGGTACGGGTATTTGCCATCAGGTAAATTTAGAGTATTTAGCAAAAGTCGTGTGGCATAAAGACGGCATCCTTTATCCTGATAGTTTAGTTGGAACAGATAGCCATACAACTATGGTAAACGGGTTATCGGTACTTGGTTGGGGAGTCGGCGGAATAGAGGCGGAAGCTGCAATGCTTGGACAGCCTCTTACTATGATTCTACCGGAAGTAATTGGGGTAAAACTAACAGGAAAATTAACAGGCATAGCTACTGCAACTGATTTAGTTTTGACCGTTACTGAGATGTTACGAAAAAAGAAAGTAGTAGGTAAATTTGTTGAGTTTTTCGGTGAGGGGCTTAAAAACCTAACGATTGCCGATCGTGCTACTATTTCTAATATGTCGCCTGAATACGGTGCTACTTGCGGCTTTTTTCCAATTGATCAAGAAACTATAAAATATCTAGAACTAACAGGAAGAGAAAAAACGCAAATCAAATTAGTAGAAGAGTATGCTAAAATACAAAATCTTTGGTATGATTTTGAACATGCGGCAGAGTATACCGAGGTTTTAGAGCTAGATTTATCGAAAGTACAAAGTTCTTTAGCCGGTCCAAGACGTCCGCAAGATAGGGTGAATTTAAACGATGTAGCAAATAATTTTAAACAAGAATTACCGAATTTTGCTATAGAAAATAAAGATATTGATAAAAAATATACCGTAGCAAACCAGAATTATGAAATCGGTAATGGTGATGTGGTAATTGCAGCGATTACCAGCTGTACTAATACTTCTAATCCTACTGTCATGATTGGTGCGGCACTTCTTGCCAAAAAAGCAATAGAACACGGATTAACGGTAAAGCCTTGGGTTAAAACTTCTCTTGCTCCTGGCTCAAAAGTCGTAACGGAATATTTAAAG
>DYDV01000014.1 GCA_020404465.1 Rickettsia endosymbiont of Omalisus fontisbellaquei | reverse complement strand
GTCCGTGTACCCTACTTATCTTTGACGTATTTCCCATAAATAGCATATCACCCATACCAAGTAACTGCTCAGAACCTTGCTCGCCTAGAATCGTTCGGCTATCGATTTTAGAGGTAACTTTAAAGCTAATACGGCTTGGGAAATTGGCTTTAATTACGCCGGTAATAACATCTACCGAAGGTCTTTGTGTTGCCATAATAATATGGATGCCCGCCGCTCTTGCCATTTGAGCAAGCCTTTGAATCAGCATTTCGATATCCTTACCGGCGACTAGCATTAAATCAGCCATCTCATCTACAATTACTACAATATATGGTAGCTTTTCCATATTCATTGTAACGGTTTCATAAATAGGCTTACCGGTTTCAGGATCAAATCCCGTTTGAATCGAACGCTCAATTACTCTATTTTCTTTAACCGCTTCTAAGATTTTTGCATTATAACCTGCGATATTCTTAACACCGATATTGCTCATCATTCTATAGCGGTTTTCCATTTCCTTAACTGCCCATTTAAGAGCTACTACCGCTTTAGACGGCTCGGTTACCACGGGAGTTAGCAAATGCGGTATCCCATCATAAGCCGATAATTCAAGCATTTTCGGATCAATCATGATAAACCGGCATTCTTCAGGAGTATAGCGGTATAGCAGCGACACAATCATAGCGTTAATACCGACAGATTTACCTGAACCGGTAGTTCCTGCCACTAGCAAATGAGGCATTTTAGCAAGGTCGGCAATCTGTGGCTTGCCTGCTAAATCTTTACCTAAAACTAACGGCAATAAAGTTGATTTATCTTGATATTCGGGCGTCTCTATAAGTTCTTTTAAACAAAAGAATTCACGATGCTTATTAGGAAGTTCAATACCAAGAACATTTTTACCAGGTATTACTGCTATCCTTGTTGATAAAGCAGATAGTGAGCGTGCTATATCGTCAGATAATCCTACTACCCTTGATGTTTTCGTGCCTGCTGCCGGCTCAAATTCATATTGAGTTACCACCGGTCCTTGGTTGATATTAATTATCTGCCCTTTAACTCCAAAATCATTCAACACTGTTAACAACTCTTCGGCTTTTTGTTTAAGCTCTGAGGAAGAAGCCCCTTTTATATGATGGTTTTCAGCATCACGTAATAATGAAATAGGCGGCAATTCTGCTATTTCACTTTGAGATATTTTAGGAGCAACAGAGGGTTTATTAAAGAATTTTATAGGATTTGCAGGTACAGGCTTATTTTCTTCAATAAGCTTTACTTTTTCGCTTACAGGTCTTTGATAAGAAGAAGTTATATTTATCTGATCATTGTTTTTAGTAGGGAATAATCTTACTGAAGACAACCGTAAAAATAGGTTATGTAAAAAAGATTGTATCCGGTATGCTAAAAATTTACCTAACTTAATTATGAAATTACTTAAGGAAGTAAATTTAATTTCAAGTAAAACAACTAATATAATAAAGGTAAAAAATATTAATAATAAGTAAAATTGGTTTGTAAATCGCTCAAAAAAATTAAAGGCTATTATTCCAATAGCTCCGCCTGCATTTGCCGGTATGAATTCTAGTTTGAGGTTAGATAATAATGTGCTACTGCTTAAGAGAGCAAGCAACATTACAAACATACGAATCAATGAGCTGCGATATCTTCCATACCAACAATTCCTACCCCAAACAAAGCAGGCAATCGGTATAATAAAAGCAGCTAATCCAAAAAATTGATATAAAAAATCCGATGAATAAGAGCCAAAAATTCCAACTAGATTACCAGGATACTCGGTTGTGACCGAGTTAAAAGACGGGTCGTCTATATTGTATGATGTAAGAGCAGAAACAATACCAAGCCCAATTATTCCTAAAATGATGGCTTGTATTTTATTATTTGAAAGAATTTTATTTATGTAATATAGCATTAGGTAATTTTTGGAAAGTTTAATATAAAATACATTTTTAAAGCCGTTACTACAAGAAAATATATTGTTAAAACTTAAATAATCTACATCATCTACGTAAATGTAAAAGCTTGAAATAATATAAAAAATGAATTATTAGATAATTGGCAAAGAACTCAAAATGGAGAGCCATTAAATTCTATTGCCCCTTTGGAGTAAAATATGTTACATGTAATATCTGTAAAATATGTTAACGATTATTGCCTAGAATTATCCTTTGACGATGGTACTAAAGGTAATATAAACTTATATAAACACTTAACAGGCTCAATGTTTGAACCTCTCAAAAATAAAACTCTATTTGCTCAAGTGATCGTTGACAAGGAGCTACAAACTATTACTTGGTCTAACGGCGCAGATTTTGCTCCTGAATTTTTAAAAGCCCATCTAGAAAATATACAGTAAACAGTATTAACTTAGAATTTACACCTTAGAAAAAAATGTTATACTATAAACGATTTTAAAAAGCTTATAATATAACATGACCATAAAAATTCACACAGAAAAAGATTTTGTAAAGATGCGGCTAGCTGGAAAATTAGCTGCAGAGACGCTCGATTTTATTACTGATCACGTAAAACCGAATGTCACTACTAATAATTTAAATGACCTTTGTCATAATTTTATCACTTCACATAATGCCATTCCTGCACCTTTAAATTATAAAGGCTTCCCAAAATCGATTTGTACTTCTATAAATCATGTGGTTTGTCACGGCATTCCAAACGATAAACCTTTAAAAAACGGTGATATTGTAAATATCGACGTTACAGTAATTTTAGACGGTTGGTACGGCGATACTAGCCGTATGTATTATGTCGGTGACATAGCAATTAAACCAAAGCGTCTTATTCAAGTAACTTATGATGCGATGATGAAAGGGATTGAAGTAGTAAAGCCCGGTGCTAAACTCGGGGATATTGGACATGCTATTGCCAGCTATGCCGAGAAGCATAATTATTCGGTGGTCAGAGATTATACGGGTCACGGTATCGGAAGAGTTTTTCATGATGAACCGTCAATATTAAATTACGGTCGCAGCGGCACAGGTCTAACGTTAGAAGAAGGGATGTTTTTCACCGTTGAACCTATGATAAATGCCGGTAATCACGACACAATATTAAGTAAACTAGATGGATGGACGGTTACCACGCGTGATAAATCATTATCTGCTCAATTTGAGCATACTATAGGCGTGACTAAAGACGGCTTTGAAATATTTACGTTATCACCTAAAAAACTAAAATACCCTCCATATTCAATTTAAGTAAACGTACGTAATGTTAGAAAATAATCTGATAGAATTCGGTAATGATGAAATAGATACACCTCATTACATAGGGCATCGAAAGAGAGTAAAGGAACGATTTATTGTAGGATCTGCCAATTTCTCCGATTACGAATTACTTGAAGTAATGTTATTTTCGGCTATTCCTCGTAAAGACGTAAAACCTCTTGCTAAAAAGTTACTTGATCATTTTAATATTACAGATTTAATTAACCTTGATAAGGAAAGGCTACTTAGTATTAAAGGCACAAATGAAAATTTATATATCAATTTTGCTCTAATACGTGAGCTGATAAATAGAGTATTGAAACAAAAAATAATAAATAAAAATATTATTGCTTCTTGGAGTTCTTTGATTGATTATTTAAGAGTTAATATGGGCAGTATGCGACTCGAACAGTTTCGTATATTATTTTTGAATAAGAAAAATATTTTAATTGCCGATGAAATTTTAAGCCAAGGGACTATAGACCAAGCTGCAGTATATCCACGTGAGATAATTAAACGAGCTTTATTTAATGAAGCAAGCAGCCTTATACTTATACATAATCATCCAAGCGGTAGCCCTGAACCTTCAAAAGCCGACATTCATATGACAAATAAAATAGTAGAGACATGCCAAACCGTAAATATTATAGTACATGATCACGTCATTATAAGTAATAACAAATATTATAGTTTTAAATCTAATATGTTACTATGAATATAAATAGCTATAGCACTTTAGACTTTTTACATAACGTAGCTAATAAGGAGGAATTTGAAGGAGACACAGAACGCAGCACCGCAGCGTACATACTAGTACGTGAGGATGCGAGTACCGGATCGACGTACAAATTACCCTTAGAAGCAAGTTATGTAGGAAGTCTATTGTTTATGTTTTCTTTTATAGCAACTACTATATTAACATATATATTAACTAAATATCTTCCTGCAATTGGTTTAGTTGATGTACCGAGTAGTCGTCGCTCTCATGATAAGATAACACCGCGTGGCGGCGGTCTTGCTATTGTAGTTGTTGTAATGATTGCTTTAAGCGGGTTTGAATATATAACAAGCAATAACCTTGTTAATTCAATAAAAATATTACCTTTATTATTGGTAATTGCCTCGATTTCCTTTTTAGATGACTTAAAACCGGTACCGGTTCTAATCCGTTTAATAGTTCATTTAATTTGTGCAGCTTTTGCTATTTTTCTTTTTTCACAGCTAAATTCCGTTCATATCCTAATATATTCTATTCTTGTTATAGCTTTAAGCGGCTTTATTAATATATATAATTTTATGGACGGCATAGACGGTATGAGTTGCGTAGAATCTATTCATCTATCTAGCACTATGCTCATATTATGCTTTTTACAATTTCCGGTTCTTGATAATCCGTATTTTATAGCTAGTATAAATGTTATTATTCTTGGTTGTTCTTGTGGTTTTTTAATATTTAATTGGCATCCGGCAAAAATATTTTTAGGAGACGTGGGAAGTATTAGTCTTGGATTCTTAACGGGTCTTTGCTTGCTCTTGCTTGCTCTTACAAGCACTAATTTATTTATAGCTTGTGCTATTGCTAGTTTATATTACATTACTGACGCCGTACTAACCATATTAATTCGGCTGATTAATAAAGAAAAAATTTGGCAGCCTCATTTAAAGCATTTTTTCCAAAAGGCAGTAAAAAAAGGTAAGTCGCATAAACAAGTAGTATCGATTATCGCAGTTTGCAATATATTTTTAATGATTATATCGGTTACATCTTTACATTTTCCCGTAATATCCATAATGCTTGCAATAGCCGTGATAACTTTAACCGTGCAGAGTTTATTAAAATGAAGCTAATTAAAGAGGATATTGATAAAATAGTTAGACGTATATTTGCGAGGCAACATCCATTACTGCCTGAAATCATGATTAACTGGAATAAAATAGTCGGATTTAACTTCAGCACTAAAGCGTTACCATTAAAAATTACTACCTATACTCATAAAAAACGGAAAATTAATACGCTATTTATACAAGCAGAAGATAGTGCTATTGCAGCAGAATTACCTTATTATCAAGATATTATTCTAGAACGTATTAAAATTTATTTAGGCTTTGAAGCAATACACAAAATGAACGTAACGTTTTACAAAGGAAAACCTAAGATATGATAATTAAATCATGCTCTCTTCTTGTAAACTTCTTGAATTAAAATATCTGCCGGAATATTTAAATTCTTATGTAATTTTCTAATCATAGATAAAGTAAGCGGTCTTCTTTTATTAAGAATTTCAGATACTTTACTTCTTGAACCTATACTCTTTTCTAAATCTTTTCTAGAAAGACCAAGCTGCTCTACTCTAAAATTAATCGCTTCAATTGGATCAGGTGCTTCTATTTTATAATGCTTATTCTCGTAATCTTCTACTAACATTGATAATATTTCTAATTTTTCAGCTTCTGAGGAATTTTCTTTTGCATCTAATAAATTATCTATTTCTTTTAATGCTTTTTCATACTCTTTTTCTGTTTTTATAATATTTATTTCCATACTCAAATCTCCTTAACATTTATCCTATCATATTCTGCATGCGTTCCTACAAATCTTATGACATTATTGCGTGGATACCAATCGTCATTGCGAGAAAATTACGAAGTAATTGACGAAGCAATCCAGTAAAAAATGCTAATTTTTAGCATTTTTTTAATTATTTTCTGGATTGCCACGCGATCAAAGATCGCTCGCAATGACGATTGGGTATATACGCAGGCAAAAGCACACAAACAAAAAAAGGAGTCCTTATTATTAAAGACTCCTTTTTCGTGTTAATAGCTTGTAAAAAGATTTGAGAGTTAATTACATATCAAATCTTAATCCTGCCATTAAGTTATTACCTTTATAACGGGTTCCACCAAATTTAACTTTAGTTCCATTAATAGTTTTGGTAATAGTTTTTGATTTACCGTAATCTGTCCAAGCATAAACGAGTTCTGCTTTTACACCTTCTGCAACTTCAAATGAAGCTCCTAAAGATAATTGATAAGCAAAATTTGTTTTATTACTACCAGATGATGCTAAATTAAATTTATTAATAACAACATTATTAACTGTAGTTGTACTTGAAATATTTACTTTTTCTTTTACTAATGCAGCACCGACACCAGCCCCAGCAAATATTTTAAACATGCTTAAATCAACAAAATCGACATAACCGTTAAGTAATGTACTTACAATAGTAGGTTTGTGCTTTACTGCTAATGATGTAGTAGTAGCCACTGTAGAAGGAGCACTTGTAAGAACGCCACCAGGGATTACATTACCATTAATAATAAGTTGCCCGCTACCTGATGAAATAACAGATTGTCCATTAGTGGTGGTAGTGGTGCTATTTACTGTATTAGACTTTTTCATGTGGTTACTTGTTACCATTCCAACTGTTAAATCAGTTCTTAGGTTATCCATGATATAATAACCTCCTCCAATACTACCAGTAAAACCTGTATTAGATTTTAGTTTAAAATTAGAACCCGCAGGTTTTGCTTTGTTAAAAATCACGCCACCGGCATTAAGTTTTAAATACCATTTTTCCATAGATGATGATGACATTGACGAATCGGTAGATGAATCTACAGCAGGATTCATATCACATTCAGCAAATGAAACGGCAGAAGTTAAAAGTGCTGTGCTTGCAGCTGCTATTAAAAGTAATTTTTTCATATTGTTAAATTTTTCCTTAAATTTTATTAGTTGTTAGTAAAAACGATGTTAGATAATAATTTTATAATTCTTACCTAAATTCGATAAAAAATAGTTTTAAGTGACGTTTCTAAGCTGTCATCCCGCGACTTGATCGCGGGATCCAGTCTTTCTTTGATTTCTAGATACCGTGGTCAAGCCACGGTATGACACCGAGTAGTTACTACTTAAAAACTATTTATATTCTTATTTAATTATATATCAAATCTTATACCAGCTGTTAAGTTGTGGCTTTGATAACGCATCCCACCAGTTGGTACACTTGTTCCTTGGTAAATTACATTCTTACTTTTTGTTCTACCGTCGTCTATCCAGCTATAAGCTAGTTCTGCTTTAACACCATCAGCGACTTGTGCAGAAGTACCTAAAGTTAGTTTATAAGAAATATTGGTTCTATTTTTAGTATTAGATGAAAGACCTGTTATACCGTTATATGTAATTTTCTCTTTAACTAATGCAGGACCAACACCGGCACCGGCAAAAACATCGAACATATCAAAATTAGTTAAATCTACATAACCGTTAATAAGTAAACGTGTAATAGTAGGTTTATGGCTCGCAGAAACATTAGTACCAGTAAAAGGTGCATTAGTTGCAGCTCCGGATTTCTTTAACTTTCCACCAATTATAGTACCTAAAGTTAAATCGGCTCTAAAATTTTCGGAAATATAATAACCAATACCTAAATCAACTGGAATAGTCGTATTAGATTTTAATTTAACACCGGTTGCCTTATCTTTTTCTTTATTAAACATTGCAGCACCAGCATCTATTCTTAAATACCAGTCATTACCCATGTCCTCGGCAAATGATATGGTAGAAGATAAAATTGTTGCACTTGCAGCAGCTATTAAAAGTAACTTTTTCATGATTCGCACCTCAAATTAAATAATTAAACATTATCTTAATGGCATATATAACATATTATATTTTTTAGTTCTATATTTAATCGGCAATTAGATTCATATGATAAAGCTTTTATTAAGTTTTGTGACAAAATAAACACATATATTTAATTCGTATTTATTTAGGTTCCTATATATTTATTAAACTTATCTTTCTCATCTTTAAATTTATCGGCATCAGGCAAAGCAGGTTTTTTTTTGGTAATATTTTTCCATCCTTTATTTTCTATAAAATCTTTTGCACGTTCTACCCATTCTATTATCTCCCGTGATTCGGGTTTGATAGCGTTTATAGGACAATCAGAAACACACACACCGCAATCTATACATTCATCAGGATTGATAACTAGCATAAATTCACCTTCATAGAAGCAATCTACGGGACATACTTCAACACAATCAGTATATTTACATTTTACACATTCATCGGTTACAACATAGGTCATTTTATACTTCTAGTAAATGAGAGTGGTTATTAAAAAGTACCGTTATAACACGTAGGACGTGTCTCGACTTTTAACTGCAGCCCTAGAGTATTTAATAAAGAACCGATATTGTCAAAACTTGGATTGCCTTTACTAGATAGCATTTTATAAATATGTTGCCTATTTATATGAGCTTCTTCAGATATTTTCGCTACACCGCCTCTTGCTATAATTGCTTCCTTTAAAGTAGCAAGGAATAACTCCTTATTATGATCTAAGGAATATTGTTCTAAAGCTTCGTTAATATAAGCTACTAATACTTCCTCATTTTGTAATTTTTCTTTTAAATAATCTGTAAATTTTTCCATATAACACCTAATTTATTTATAAACTTTTTCTATTATTTCCAAAGCTTTTTTAATATCCTTACCCTGAGTATCTTTACTACCGGCATTTAGCAGAAGAATAATTTTGTTATCTTTCTCAGTAAAATATATTCTATAACCTTTGCCGAAGAAGAATCTCAGCTCATATAATCTTCCTTTGATCTGTTTATAATCCCCATAAACTCCATATTCTAAACGAACTAATCTATTAATAATTCTGCTATGCGTTTCAACATCTAATTTCTCTAACCAACCTTTACTATAAGATTTACCACTGTCTGTTATAAAAAATTGTATTTGCTTAGTTTTTTGCATATGTTAAGAGTTAGCCTTCAGATAATTATATTGTCGCATAAATACGACTTACTGTCCAGCAGAAAATTATTTTAAAAACTACGGATCATTAAATTAGAGAAGCAAATAACAACTACTCGCAGCTAGTAGTTTTTGATTTTATCGATTAATATAGAAGTTCTTAAAATTAATATTAACAAAAAATATAATATAAAACTAATAAACATTATAATTAAAGGCTTTAACATTGAAGAATGAATAGCAGGAGAACCAAGTCTTAAAACGCTAGCAGGCTGATGCAGACTATACCAAATATTTACCGAGAATTTTACTATCGGTATGTTAATCAGTCCGATAAGAGCAATAATCGAAGCAGGGTTTTGTGCTTTTCTTATATTATCCGCACTATTTACTATGATAATATAGCTTAGATATAATAAAAATAATATGAGCATAGAGGTAAGTCTTGCATCCCAAACCCACCATGTTCCCCATATAGGTTTCCCCCATAAAGAGCCTGTTACTAAGCTAATCAAAGTAAAAGTAGCTCCAACGTAACTAGATGCTACGGCTAGCAAATAGCTAATAGTAATTTTCCATACTAAATAACTAAAGCTGCATACTGCCATGAAAACATAAATACCAAGGGCCATCCAAGACGCAGGTACATGTACATACATAATACGTACAAACTCACCTTGTTGATAATCTATAGGCGAAACTATTAGGGCTAAATAAAGACCTATAATCATCATTACCAAAGTAGATATAGCTAATATAGGTATTGTAACCTTTGATAATTTATTAAAATAATAGGGGGTTAATAGTTTTAGCATGTGATATTTTTATTTCTTATCCTTTTAAAAAACTCTTTCATTAATAGCCCCGAATCTTCAGCAAAAATTCCGCTATATATTTCCGGTCTATGGAAACAAGCACTACTGTTAAAATATCGTAAATTACTTTCAACTGCCCCGTGTTTAGAGTCAGAAGCACCGTAAAACAAGCGTTTTAACCTGCTATGAGCTATAGCTGCCGCACACATAGCACAAGGTTCTAAAGTAACGTAAATATCATAATCATTTAAATTTTTAGAAGATATAAGATTACATGCTTCATTAATAGCAATAATTTCGGCATGACACAGAGCATTGTTTTTTTCTTCGGTATTATTATGACTACTAGCAATAATTTTCTGATTTAATCTATCTACAATCACCGCTCCGACCGGTACTTCATTCTTATCAAAAGCAATACATGCTTGTTTTAAAGCTTGCTGCATGAAAAAGTTGTTAAAATCCGTTTCTTTATCTAACAATATATTCACGGTAATTTACGTGTTCTTCGATTCCAAAAGGATCTTGGTGAATAATTATTTCAGCCTCCGGAAATTCCTGCAATATTTCAAAAGCAATCTCATCGCTAATTTTATGAGCATTATAAAGCGACATATTGCCGTCCATTTCCAAATGGCACTGGATAAAAGCTTTTTGAGCAGCATATCTAGTTTTCATTTCGTGCATACCTTTTACACCTAAATGGTTATTAACTATCGAGATAATTTTTTGTCTATCTTGTTCAGGTAATTCATGATCAACTAAATTTTTAAATGCCTTTTTAAACAAAGAATAAGAAGAGTGAAATATATATAACGAAATAACTACACCAAATAATGGGTCAACAAACCAAAAATGATTACTTAAATTTATAGAGATAATTACTATAACATTAGTAAGTAAGTCCGTAAAATAATGGAGCTTGTCAGCTTTTACTATCTCCGATTTTGTTTTTTTAATTACATAAGTTTGATAAAGTACTAAAATAATTGTTAAGAATATACATACATACATTACGGTAGTACCGTCGCTAATATTCTCCGGTTTTATTTTTTCAAATAAAGACTTAATTGAAGAAAAACCTACAAAAAAAGCTGAAGCAAAAAAGAATATAGACTGAGAAAAAATTGTTAAATCCTGTATTTTCTCATGCCCGAATCTATGTTGATGATCCGGTGGTTGCAGAGCAAACCTTAAAGCTATTAAATTAATAAAGGAAGATGTTATATCAAGCATCGAATCAATTAAAGAAGCAAGTATTGATTGCGAATCGGTAACAACCCAAGCATATAATTTTATACTTAAAATAATTAATGCTGTAGTAACCGATAAATAAGATGCCGATTTTATTAACCGATTACGGCTATTAGTATCCATGACAAATCTTTCCAATTTATTTTTTGTAGTTTAACAAAGAAAATATAAAATTCAATTAAATTAATTTTATTCTATGGCTGACGTTTGTACTTTACAAAATGCTAAAAACCATATACTTATTTAAGTATATATCAATTAAAGAGAATTTATTATGAAATTAATATCTAAAATTATGATTATAGCTCTTGCAGCTTCTATGTTGCAAGCATGTACCGGTCCGGGTGGTATGAATAAACAAGGTACAGGTACACTCCTTGGCGGTGCCGGCGGTGCATTACTTGGTTCTCAATTCGGCAAAGGTAAAGGGCAACTTGTCGGAGTAGGTGTAGGTGCATTACTTGGAGCAGTTCTTGGTGGACAAATCGGTGCAGGTATGGATGAGCAGGATAGAAGACTTGCTGAACTCACCTCCCAAAGAGCTTTAGAAGCAGCTCCTAGTGGTAGTAACGTAGAATGGCGTAATCCCGATAACGGCAATCATGGCTACGTAACACCTAATAAAACTTATAGAAATAGCACAGGGCAATATTGCCGTGAGTACACTCAAACAGTTGTAATAGGCGGAAAACAACAAAAAGCATACGGTAATGCATGCCGCCAGCCTGACGGACAATGGCAAGTTGTGAATTGATAGACAAAACGTCATTGCGAGCGACTGATAAGGAGCGTTCTATGTCATTCCCGCGAAAGCGGGAATCTAGAAAAAAGCGAAATTATTTGAGCTTTTAATTCTAAAATTTAGTGTGTTATACTTTTAGTGGCTGGATTCCTGCTTTCGCAGGAATGACATACACAACACTCATAGGAGTACATAATTATGACCTTCCTAATAACAAGTACGGCGTTTAAACATAATGAGCGTATTCCTGATAAATTTACTTGTAAAGGACAGAATGTTTCTCCGCATCTAGAGTGGAGTGATGCTCCTTCAGATACTAAATCTTTTGTACTTATCATGGATGACCCTGATGCACCGGTAGAAATAGCACCTCCGCACGGTATATGGGATCATTGGATAATCTATAATATTTCGGCTTCTATTACTGAGCTTTCAGAAGGACAAATAGATAACAACATTAAAATTTTAAATAATAGCTGGAAAGAAAAAAAATACGGCGGTCCTTGTCCACCTGCCGGCAAACCTCATCGTTATTTTTTCAAACTATACGCTCTAAATGATTATCTTGAACTTGATGAGAATGCTAGAAAGCAAGATTTAGTATTAGCTTTGCAAAAACATTTATTAGCTGAAACTGAATTAATCGGCATTTATTCTACATAATGTCATTCCTGCGAAGGTTTACCTGCGTTAAACTGTTATTGCGAGCAACCATAGGCTTTGTTGCATGGCTTGTTTATGTCATTCCCGCGTAGGCGGGAATCCAGTACTTTAAAACTTTTTTAAAGCTCGATTTATCTCGCTTTACACTGGATTCCCGCCTACGCGGGAATGACATCGAGCAGGTTTTTCGATCCATACAACAACACCAGCTTGACCACGGGATAACAGGAGTGAACCGATACATGCAAAAACCTATAATCGAGTTTCGTAACGTATCTAAAAAATTCGGTAATAAACTGCCGATAAATAACGTTAGCTTCACTGTCAAAAAAAATAATATCACTACTTTGATCGGACCTAACGGTGCAGGTAAAACCACCATAGTGCGGTTAATGCTTGGACTTGAAAAACCGACAAGCGGCGAAATTATAATTGATCCCAAACTAAAAATTGGATATGTACCGCAGAAGTTTGGGCTAAGCCCTGATTTACCTATTACGGTGAAAAAATTTTTAGATCTATTAGCACCTAGTAACTTCAATAACAATATTAAAGAGATTAACTCGTTTATTGATTTGGAGCATATAAAAGATCAAGAAATTTCTAAGCTCTCAGGAGGGCAGTTTCAAAAGGTGGTTCTTGCATGTTCAATAGTTAATAATCCTGACTTAATTATTTTAGATGAACCGTTGCAGTCTTTAGACGTAACAAGCCAACAAGAATTTTATCAGCTTATTAATTTGATTCGTAAAAAGCTAAATATTACGGTTTTTATGATCTCGCACGATTTATTTACCGTAATAAAAAACTCCGATCAGGTGATATGCTTAAACGGCCACATATGTTGCAGCGGAATACCAAATGAAATAACTCCTAACTCTGAATTTTCAAATGCACTTTCTTCTCTAGGCTTCTATACCCACCACCACGACCATAAGCATTAGACTTATTCCAAATATTGCTTTAAGTATGTACCGGTATGACTTTCCTCGCAGGCAGCAATATCGGCAGGAGTACCGCACACAACTATCTTACCACCTTTGTCACCTCCTTCAGGACCGACATCAATAATATAATCTGCTGTTTTTATAACATCTAGATTATGCTCGATAACTAAAACGGTATTGCCCATATCAACAAGCTTATGTAATACTTTTAACAATTTATTGATATCATCAATATGCAAGCCCGTAGTCGGTTCATCAAGTATATAAAGTGTTTTACCGGTTGAACGTCTTGATAATTCTTTAGCAAGCTTAACACGCTGTGCTTCACCTCCTGAAAGAGTAGTAGCAGACTGACCGATTTTTATATAACCGAGTCCTACCTCATTTAAGGTAATAAGTTTTTCGTAGATTAACGGGATTTTTTCAAAAAATTGCATCGCATCTTCTACCGTCATCATCAAAATATCGGCAATAGATTTACCTTTATATTTTATTTCAAGAGTTTCCCTATTATATCTGTGACCGTTACAAATATCGCATTTTACATATACGTCAGGTAAAAAATGCATCTCTATTTTAATCAGCCCGTCACCTTGACACGCTTCACATCTACCGCCTTTAACGTTAAATGAAAATCTGCCTACTTTATACCCTCTAGCTTTTGATTCAGGTAATTCCACAAACCAATCCCTAATATGGGTAAATGCACCTGTATAAGTCGCAGGGTTTGAACGAGGAGTTCTACCTATTGGGGATTGATTAATATCGATAATTTTATCAATATATTCAAGTCCTTTTAACTCTCTATATTTTCCTGGGAATACTTTTGCAGTAGGCTCTAAATGCTTTAAAGCCGCTTTATATAGAGTATGAATCATCAAGCTTGATTTACCGCTTCCTGATACTCCCGTTATAGCAGTAAAAGTACCAAGCGGAATTTTGATATCAACATTCTCTAAATTGTTGGAAACCGCTCCAAGTAATTCAATTGCCCTATTATCATGCCCTACTCTTGTTTCAGACGGCACTTTGATTGTTTGACGACCACTTAGATATCTACCTGTAATACTTTCTTCAAAATTCTTTATTTCTTCAGCATTCCCTTCAGCAATAACACGACCGCCGTGAATACCGGCTCCCGGTCCTATATCAATAATATGATCTGCTTCATACATTGTTTCTTCGTCATGCTCGACTACCAAAACGGTATTACCAAGATCCCTAAGCCTTTTTAGTGTTTCGATTAATCTTGTATTATCACGCTGGTGAAGACCAATAGACGGCTCATCAAGTACATATAAAACACCGCTAAGCCCTGATCCTATTTGAGATGCAAGACGGATACGCTGGCTTTCGCCTCCCGATAAAGTACCTGATTCTCTTGATAACGTTAAATAATCAAGCCCGACATTCATTAAGAATTTTAGTCTCTCAGTAATTTCTTTAAGTATACGCTCGGCAATAAATAGTTGTTTTTTATTTAATTTTTCTTCTAAGTGATTAAACCATTTTTGCAAGGCTGCAATACTCATACCTGCCACTTCACCTATATGAGAATCTGCTATTTTAACACATAATGCCTCATCTTTTAATCTATACCCTGAGCAAGCAGTACATTTATGTTCCGACTTAAATTTAGCGAGTTCTTCTTTAATTAAAACTGATTCTATAGTACGATCTTTTTCTTGCAAGCTTGGTATTATTCCGGCAAAAGGTTGTTTTATTGTTTGCGTTTTAGAACCGTCGTGAAATTCAAACTTTATTGCCTCTTCTCCTGAACCTTCAAATAAAATATCCTTAACATTTTGTGATAAACTTACAAAAGGTACTTCAATAGAAAATTTATAATGATCGGCGAGAGCCTTTAATGTCTCTAGGATAAATTTAGAAGATGTACTACCCCAAGGCACTATTGCACCATCTTTAATAGAAATTCTTTGATCCGGAACAATTAAATCTCTATCAAAGAAAAATTCCTTACCTATCCCTTCACATTTAGGACATGCTCCAAAAGGACTGTTAAAAGAAAAGATTCTCGGCTCGATTTCCATAAGTTGAAAGCCTGAAACCGGACAGGAATATTTCTCAGAAAAAGTAATACGCTGATTTTTTTCAAACTCGGTCTTAACTGCCGGCGGTAATTCTACAATTTCTAAATAAGTAATGCCCTCGGCAAGATTTAATGAACTCTCTAAGCTATCTGCAAGCCTATTACCTAAATTTTCGTCTAGAACTATTCTATCAACGATTACTTCTATATTATGCTTTTTATTTTTATCAAGCTTTGGTAAATCATCAATTTCACAAGCTTCACCGTTAACTATTAATTTCTGAAAGCCTTGCTTCTTCAGATTCATAATTTCACGTTTGAACTCCCCCTTATGTCCTCTAACAATAGGAGCGAGTAAATATATTTTCGTACCTTTAGGTAGTTCGTTAATTATATCTACCATCTCCGAAACCGTTTGACTATGTATTGGAAGACCGGTTGCCGGAGAATACGGAATTCCGACTCTTGCATATAATAACCTAAGATAATCGTAGATTTCCGTTATAGTTCCGACCGTAGAACGTGGATTTTTGGAAGTAGTTTTTTGGTCAATTGCAATAGCAGGTGATAATCCGGAAATAGATTCCACATTTGGTTTATTCTGTAAATGCAAGAATTGCCTTGCATATGAAGATAAACTTTCAACATATCGCCTTTGTCCCTCTGCATAAATAGTATCAAATGCTAAAGAAGACTTGCCTGAACCGCTAAGACCGGTGATAACAACAAATTTATTCCTTGGAATATCAACATTTATATTTTTTAGATTATGCTCTTTAGCACCGCGTACCTTAATATATTCTTGGTTCATAATCACTTCACTACAAAATTTTTGAGATATTTTTTAAAAAACCTGTAGTATTATAGGCTCTTTTATTTTATTATTGCAATAATAATATTTTAAAATAGGTAGTAATCTATGGCAGGTAGTTTAAATAAAGTAATATTAATAGGTAATGTAGGGCGTGATCCTGAAATTAGAACTACAGGAGAAGGAAAAAAAATCATTAATCTTTCCTTAGCAACAACCGAAACTTGGAAAGATCGTGTCACCGCAGAACGAAAAGAACGAACCGAATGGCATAGGGTAGTAATATTTAGCGAAGGGTTAGTATCTGTTGTAGAACGCTATGTTACAAAAGGCAGTAAATTATATATTGAAGGTTCATTGCAAACCCGTAAGTGGAATGATAATTCAGGTCAAGAAAAATATACCACGGAAGTTGTATTACAAAACTTTAATTCACAATTAATATTATTAGATAGTAAAAACTCTAATAATCATACTCAAGATTCAGGGCATAGCGAATATAAACATTCTGAGCATAAAGGTCCATCTTCTTTTGATCATAGCGACCTAGACGACGAAATACCGTTTTAATAAATACAATACTAAGAAATGTAACTCAAATGCTCTCATTAAATAAAAACAAAGTTATAACGTTATTGATTATTTCCATAGTAATTTTACTAGGAATAGGTATTTATAAACATAAAAAACGAAATAACTATTATAAACAATTAATTTCGAAACTTGAGTCTATTTGTAATCCTATATGCCCTTCTGGAGTACTCCCGTGCCCAGCAGCATATTGTAATACCGATCTTTTAAATTTAAATTCTAACTTTAAGGGAGTCCTTATTAAAGATAAAAATAATCTCAATATTTTATTAAAGGCTAAAGATGACGTAAGTAATTACATCGCAGATACACTCGAATGGGAACCGCATCTTCAAAATGCCTTACGTCAAATAATAAAGCCACGGGACAAAGTACTGGTTTTAGGTGCACATATCGGTATACATGCAGTTCTTATTAGTAAACTAGCAAACGAAGGGCAAATTTCAATCTTTGAAGCTAATCCTTATGTTCTAAAATTTTTAGAAACCAATCTAGTTTTAAATAATATTACCAATGCTAAGCTATACCCTAAAGCTGCATTCTCTGAAAATACTACAGTATCTTTTTTAGCGAAGGATACTGGTAATACTGGTGCTTCTCATATTAAAAGACTTGACACTGCCCAGAAAGAGGAGCTTATTACAGTTGATGCAGTAAATATTGACAGTATAAAAGACATTCAAACTATTGATATTTTACAAATGGATATTGAAGGTGCTGAAGAAAATGCTGTTTATGGAGCTCAAAAATTAATTGATCGTTCTCCGAACTTAATTGTTTTCCAAGAATGGTCACCATTTTGGATGAAAGATATAGATACCTATTTAAAGTTTTGGCGTTCTAGAAATTATAAAATTGTTCAAATTACTTTAAGCGGTGGTTTAAAAGAATTAACAGATGAAGCGTTAAAATCTTCAGGACAAATTGATATTGTTATGACTAAAAATTTAGAAAAACTTATCAACAATTTTAAACCTTTGTAGTAATGAAAAATTTTATTTGGGCAATAATATTTTTAATACCAATATTTCTTTCAGGGTGTTCTACTACTCATGATGTAGCTAGTAGGGTAAAGCATTCACAAGATATAGCAACTCAAAATAACTTTCAGATGCAGCTAGTAAACGGAGGTGATTTTACTCTTACGACTTATCAGCGTATTACCGCTAGTCACTTACCTTTTGTGTTCTATATTGAGGGAGACGGACATCTTGCGGATGGATCTGCTAATTCCGACAACCCTACTCCTGTTAATCCTATGCTCTTGAAGCTTGCTACAATAGATAAAAGACCGAATGTTGTTTATGTAGCAAGGCCTTGTCAATATACCCCTTTAGAAATGAACCCAAAATGTATTAGTGATTATTGGTTAGATAAGAGAATGAACCAAGAAGTCGTAAATTCAATTAATAACGTCATAAATACCGTTAATAACGGACAGAAATTTAGCTTAGTCGGTTTTTCAGGAGGCGGTGGGCTTACAATATTAATTGCCGCTCAAAATAGTAATGTGAAAGATATTATAACGATTGCCGGTAATTTAGATACTGAAAAGTTTGACAAACATCATAATTATCGCGGTTACTTAGTAAAATCTTTAAACCCAATAAATTATGCAAAGCAGGTTAATAATATTCCTCAATTACATCTCTCCGGCATGGATGACAAAAGAGTCCCGTCTTTCATAGCAGAATTTTACGTAAAAACAAGCAGCTCACCGTGTGTAAAAAAGCAAACTTTTCCTAATATTTCTCACGCGAAAGGTTGGGATAAAGTTTGGTCTAATATATTAGATATTCCTTTGATTTGTAATTAGGTTCTGTGAAAGAAAATTAAATTTTTTGTATTTTTAGATATTTTTGAGCGAAAGGTATTGTGTAGGAAATATAGCAACAAATATTAGTAAAAGTTGTACTTTATTTTTTATCTATCATACAAGGCGAAATCTCCCATTGACTTTTATATAAAACAGTATAAGTTTTTTTATAATTTAATTTCTTATACAAAAATTATGCTAGGCTACGAAGAAGAACAAAGAAGTTTAACTAAAGAGCAAAAGAAAGCAATAGGTCTACTATCTATAGGCACATTTCTAGAATATGTAGATTTTATGCTATATATTCATATGGGAGTATTTCTAAACGAAATATTTTTTGCTCCAACTAACAACCCTTATTCTGCTGCTCTTTTAGGAGCTTTTTCCTTTTCTGCCCCTTTTATTGTGCGTCCCATCGGGGCCCTTATTTTTGGTTGGATAGGAGACCGTATAGGACGTAAATCTACAGTTATTATTACCACTTCAATAATGGCAATTTCTTGTCTAATGATTGCTAACCTACCGACTTATGCTCAAATCGGTATTACTGCTTCAATAATTGTAATAATATGTCGTATCCTACAAGGTATGTCTTCAATCGGTGAAGTAATAGGAGTAGAGCTTTACTTTACCGAAACTATAAAGCCTCCAAAAAGTTATCAAGTAGTAGGCTTAATTGGAGTCTTTTCAGTACTTGGAGGGACTGCCGCTTTAGGGCTTGCAGCTTTAGTTACTTCTTATGGATTTAATTGGAGGTTAGCTTTTTGGATTGGGGCAGGTATTGCTTTAATAGGAATGGCGGCAAGAACTACTTTACGAGAAACTCCTGAATTTGTAAATGCAAAACGACGCCTAGCCAATATATTTAATCAAGTAGATGAAGATCCTAATGTTCTTTTAAAGAATCCTATATATAACGAAAACGTGAATAAATTAACATCACTATTTTTATTATTTATAGATTGTATGTGGCCATTATGTTTTTATGTGGCTTATATTTACTGCGGCGATATTCTTAAAAATTCTTTTAATTACAGTACCGAGGAAGTAATTCATCAAAATTTTTACGTATCTGTTGCTGAAGTAGGAAGTTTAATTATAATAAGCTACTTGAGCTATAGGATACACCCTCTAAAAATACTTAAAACACTAAACACTATATTCTTTGGTTTTGCTTTAGTTTGCCCATATTTAATTTATAAAGCAACTACTCCTTTTGATTTATTATTAATTCAAATGGCTATTATTTCTTTTGGTACTAGTCGTATGATAGGTGTTCCTATCTTTTTTAAGCATTTTCCTATATTTAAACGTTATATTAGTGTAAGCCTAATCCATGCATTATCACGTGCATTTGTATATGTTATTACCTCATTTGGTTTGATATATTTAGATATCGATCATTGGGGGCTCATTATTGTAATGGTTTTAGCCAGTATAGGCTTCGCATTAGGGGTGAATCATTTTGAAAAGTTAGAGAGGAATAAGTCTGTAAGTCTGAATTCTGATCAGTTTGAGAAGACTGTAAGTTTGACTTAAGAGAACTTATTTGAAGACAATATCTTGTTAATTTTGCCTCAACTTCAAATAATTCTAGATAAGTAGCTAAAATTATGAAATTTTTTAAAGTATCCACAAGAATTTTTATTTGTTTCTCAGGTGACTTAGCTGCTAATGTTTGTACATTATGAATACGATCAAATAATTTTATAAGTGCGGTATCATATCTTTTTTGCTTAATTAATAGGTTTAAGCTTTCTTCGGCACTAATTTTTCCGTAAGATTTAACCCTAGTTAAGCCCTCTACATGATTTGCTACTTCTTTGCCAAAAATCTTGATGATCATTTCTTCGGTAAGTTCTGTATCTTCAATAGTATCATGAAGTAGTGCAGCTTGCAGCATAATAGCAGTATAAAGCTTAGGAGCTTCATCTGCCGCAAATGCAGCTAGCATAATCGCCACTTCAATCGGGTGTGAATAGTAATGGTCGCCTGATTGACGCCATTTGTGAGCCATGATATTTGCGAGCATAGAAGATGCCTTTTTTAACTTCCTCTATATCAACGGGATTTTTTACCTTAGTGTTTAAATATTCAACTTTATCAAGTAATTTTTTAGCATAAACGCAAATTTCAAACTTTTCTTTCCAAGAACTTAAATCTTCCATAAAAAGTTATTTTATTTATATTAATAATAGTTGATTATAATTAAAAACAAAAATTAAAAAATTGCAATAATAAATAGCTTCTTAACTTTAAGTATATTAAAACTTTTAATTATTTGGCATTCTAGCAACTATAATCTTGGTTTATTAGTTTGTAAAAGATTCAGCAGTTACTTAAGGACAATCGATATTTATCGAAAAATGAAGAATGGCGCACCCTAGTGTATGATTTGCTAACCACAGCTACAAAAAGGCAGTATATAAGCGACACCTTTTTTATGCAACAAAATTTACAAGCAGCATAAAAATTTAAAGGGTGGAGGCAAAACTGCCTCTGTCCTTATTCAACACTTTCTACACCGCTAAAAACATCCTATGTGATTAACCGGCAGGAGGCGTATAGATTTCTAAACTCATTAAGCCGGCTAAAATAAGCTCCTCATCATTATTAGTAATTGCATCATAGATTAAATCAGGGCTTAGTTTACTATCTAAGGCAGTTTGTAGCAATTTTTTTGGATGATTTAAAAGCGGGTTGTAATAAATTATTTCTTTTACTGCAAATGTAATTACATTAGTGGATTCGTTTATTTCTTGAAGTATTATTGTATCAATTTTCTTTCTTAAAT
>DYDV01000013.1 GCA_020404465.1 Rickettsia endosymbiont of Omalisus fontisbellaquei | reverse complement strand
TATGAGTGTTATTAACGTCGTTAAGGACGCTATCCGGTATATCTTCGTCAGGAAAATCTATATAAGCTTCAAGCAGAGAAATAATTTTTAGAAGCTGACTACGCCAGCTATTATATAATTCTTTAAGCCCACCGCTTGCTTGTCTAATGGCTTGCCTATGCTGCATAATAGTTTCGGCATTAATTAAATCGGCTATCCCCTCTGCTGCCGTTAAATCAAATTTATTATTTAAAAAAGCTCTTTTCGTAAATTCTCCTGGTTCCGCTAAACGAATATCAGCTAGATTTAGTAACGCATTAATAAGCATTGTAGAGATAGCTTTACTGCCGTGCGGATGAATCTCGACTACGTCTTCGCCGGTAAAACTATTAGGCGACTTAAAATAAACAACCATAGCATTATCAATTAGCTCCTTGGTCTCAGGAACTGTAATTTGTTGATAATACATTAATCTCGGCTTAAAGTCTTTTTTACCGGTAAGTAGCTGCAAAACTTCTAAGCTTTTAGGACCGGAAATCCTAAAAACCGCTACCCCTGCTTTACCGAATGCAGAGCTTTGTGCAAATATCGTTTCCACTTATTTTCTATGCCTCTTGCTTAAGTTATTTAATATAATATAATAGGTTCTGCGAACAAAATTTAAAATAATATATTTTAGTTTTTTTTAGCTGCAAATTATAAGATTTTTTTTGAAATAGGTATACTATTCCTGCAAAAATCTTATTAATTTTCGTATAAAAATCTCTTAAAATATAAATAGTTTAAATTTTGTTCACAGAACCTAACAAAAGAAATAATCATATTATTATTACTTGAGAAAATCATGACCCCAAAAACAACCTCTTTAAACTTTAGTCGTTTAAATTGTCAAATCCCGAATTATAAAACTAAAATTCTAGAACTTAGCAAGGAACGTGAGTCAAGTTCCATATATATAGATTTTGTTCAAAAATTTTTAAATTATATTCCAATAGATTATGATTTTGAGAATAGAGAAAAATTATTCCAAAATTTTGCAGATGAAGCCTTTAAGTTTTTTAGGCAAAGGTTAGAAAGAGCAAGAAAAATAGTAATAACAAAGGCGGTTATAGAAAATGATCCGGCAATAAATGTCTTGATATTACTTGATAATAAACCGCATATTGTTGATTTTATCATATGTTTGCTTAAAAATATGAATTTGCAAACTAAGTTTTTACTCCATCCGGTAATAAACTGCATCCGAAATAGTAAAGGAGAATTAGAAAAAATATTAGAAAATTCTGCACCGGATGAAAAATCAGAATCGATACTACATTTAACCATTTTAGGAAATTTTGACGATAAAACTACTACATTTTTAACCGAGGCTATAAATGAAAGATTAGAAGAGTTAGAGCAAAGCTATAGCCATTTACCGCAATTACTCACAAAATTACAAGATTTATCTAAAAATATAATTGGTAATGATAAATTAAATTCTGAAGAGGCTAAAGAATTCTTAAATTGGTTACAAAACGATAATTTGGTTTTATTAGGAACTCTTGATTTTGAGGTAAAATCTTTAAAATTAAGCAATGAAATAGGAGCAGCAAAAATATGGCAAGAAGTAAAAGACGAGATTGATGAGATTATAAAATGTTCAGCTAGTCCTTTATATCAAAATCAATTAATAATACTCGGTAAAATAAATAGTGCGTCGCTTATCCATTCAGATAATTTAATTGACTATATCTTAGTGAAAAAATTTAACTCTTCGGGTGAATATATTTCAGGAAGTATAATTTTCGGCATATATAATTCAAATATGTATTACCATTCAATAAGTAATATTCCTATCTTAAGACAAAAATTTAATTTTGTAATTGAGAAAGCCGGCTTTGCATTATCTGGTTATAATGCTGATAAGTTAAGAATTTTAATGGAATCGTTACCGAGAGAAGCTTTAATACAAATTGATCAAGGCGATTTATATTGTATGTGTCTTCATATGCTTTCAAGTATGATGAGTAAAAAGCTTAAATTGTTTATCCAATATGATTGGTCGAGTTCTTTTCTTAATATTATAATTTTCTTACCGAGAGAACGTTTAACGGCTGAAATACACAATATTATAGATTGTTATTTAGCAGAAAAATTCGGTAGTAAAATTTTATCTAATTATATCACCGAAGTAGCCGGTAATTTTTCTTATCTTTTTGTAACGCTTGAAGCACAAGGTGAACATAAAATAAATTTTGAAGCAGAAATAATACAACAAGATTTAGATCATATTTCTACACGTTGGAGTGAAGATTTTTATTTTAAGCTTTCTAAAAAATTCGGCGAATATCAAGCAGGTATTAATTTAAAGCTTTTTGATAATGTTTTTCCGGCAGACTATAGGCAAAAATTTTCTCCGGAAATAGCTTTAGTAGATATTGAATATCTAACGGAAGCGAGCAAATCACAAAAATATATGTTTAATTTAGTTTCTGTAAATGAAACGGAATTTTACTTAAAAATATATAGTCCAAAAGTAAAACTTGCCCTTTCTAACATATTATCGCCAATCGAAAATTTAGGTTTTAAAGCAATTGATGAACAAACTTTTGCAATTAAGGAGGCTCTCGAAATCAAAGAAAGCTGGATATATAATTTTATCTTAACTTCTATCATACCGGTAAAAGATAATATTACCGAATTAAAAATAAATGTTGAAGAAGCTTTAGATAAAATGGCACTTGGGATGCTTGCTAATGATTCTTTAAGTAAACTGATAGTGCTTGCCGGTTTTAATTGGAAACAAGTTAAATTAGTAAAAGCTTTAACAAGATATTTACATCAAACGGGATTTAGTTACGGTAAAGGTTATGTGCAACTAACGCTACTTAAACATCCCGAATATACAAAAATGTTGGTAAATCTTTTTGATATAAAATTTAATCCTAAACATTCCGATAATAATTGTGACGTAATTAAAGATAAACTAAATAATTACTTAGCAACCGTTGATATGAGTAGTGAAGATAAAGTACTACGTAGTATGCTTGGTATAATTAATGCTATTACTAGAACAAATTACTATCAACCGCATAAACATGTTTTTTCATTTAAATTCGATTCCTCTAGAGTCCCCCATTTACCTAAACCTGTTCCGTTTGCCGAAGCATTTGTTTATTCTAGAAATTTTGAAGCCGTTCATTTAAGAGGCGGTCCGGTATCGCGCGGAGGGCTTAGATGGTCGGATAGAGCAGAAGATTATAGGCTTGAGGTCCTTGGGCTTATGAAAGCACAAATGACGAAGAATTCCGTTATTGTCCCTGTTGGCTCTAAAGGAGGTTTTTATGTTCATTTTACTGAGGAAAGGCTTACTCGTGATGAATATATGGAAAAAGTGGTAGAATGCTATAAGAATTTCCTCAGAGGTTTATTAGACATAACCGATAATATCGTTGATGGTAAAGTAGTACATCCGAAAGACGTTATTATTTATGATAAAGAAGATCCTTATTTAGTGGTTGCTGCCGATAAAGGTACAGCCTCATTTTCTGATTATGCTAATAGTGTGGCAAGAGAATATAATTACTGGCTTGATGATGCTTTTGCTTCTGGTGGTTCTGCCGGTTACGATCATAAAAAAATGGCTATTACTTCTAAAGGAGCTTGGATTTCCGTAACTAATCACTTTAAAACTTTAGGGTTAGATGTCCAAAAAGACCCTATTACCGTCGTGGGTATAGGAGATATGTCGGGAGACGTATTCGGTAACGGTATGCTAAGATCAGAGGCTATTAAATTAGTTGCTGCCTTTAACCATAAGCATATATTTATTGATCCTACTCCTGATTCTTTGATAAGTTTTAATGAACGGTTACGTTTATTTGAGCTGAAAGGTTCTAATTGGTCGGATTATAACCTTCAGCTTATTTCTAAGGGAGGCGGAGTATTTGAACGTAGCAGTAAATTAATAAAATTATCGCCGGAAATTAAAAAATTACTTGATATAGACTATAATGAAATATCGCCGGAGGAATTAATAAGAAGTATTCTAAAGGCAGATGTTGATTTGTTGTGGAATGGTGGAATAGGCACTTATATCAAAGCTAAAACGGAAAATAATTTAGAAATCGGTGATAAAGCAAATGATAGTCTTAGATGTAACGGTGAAGAAATTAGAGCAAAGGTTATAGCAGAAGGCGGTAATGTTGGTGTATCACAAAGAGGTAGAGTTGAATATGCTAAAAAAGGCGGACGCATAAATGCTGATTTTATTGATAATTCAGCAGGTGTTGATTGCTCCGATCATGAGGTAAATATCAAGATTGCTTTAAGTAGTGCGGTAACCTCAGGAAAAATTACGTTAGAAGAACGTAATAAACTTCTAAACGATATGACAAAGCAAGTTGAAGAGTTAGTGTTGCTTGATAATTATAAGCAAACCGAAGCAATAACGATTATGCAACTATCTCCTACTTTAACCGTTAATATACTTAGTCAATTTATAGACATTTTAGAAGAAGAAAAAGTATTAGAACGGGAAAATGAATTCTTGCCTAGTGCAGAAGAACTGAATAGAAGAGCTATAAGCGGTGAAGTATTAACTCGCCCTGAGCTTTGCTTACTGCTATCATAT
Organism: Rickettsia endosymbiont of Omalisus fontisbellaquei; assembly: GCA_020404465.1. GTDB lineage: Bacteria > Pseudomonadota > Alphaproteobacteria > Rickettsiales > Rickettsiaceae > Rickettsia. Next base: position 14,585 of record DYDV01000013.1, on the reverse strand, counting down.
AGTAAAAGGTCAGCTTATCACGAGTTACTTAATTCTACTTTTTCCCATGATAAATATTTTGATTCATATCTTATAGATTATTTTCCGGAAATGATGCAAAAAAAGTTTCGTAATGAAATTTTATCTCATCCTCTTAAACATGAGATTATTAAAACCGTTACTATAAATAAAATAATTAATCAGCTTGGAGGACCGCTTATTAGTATTGTAAAGCGTGAGATTGGGGCTCCTCTTTGCGATATAATAAGGTCATATACCATTATTTGTGAAATTTTTGATCTTGATGACATATGGGAAACAGTGAGCAATTTATCTACTAATATTGATTACAATGTAAAAATTGATATGTTTACTGAAATAACGAAATTAATGCGTCGGGGTATTTCTTGGTTTATTAAAAATTTAAAACATCCTATTAATATTAGTGAAACTATAGAAGAGTTTAGAGTTCCTGCACAAAACTTAAGAAAAACGATAGGTACTTTATTAGCCGGAGAAACTAAAATAAGATTTGAAGAAAAATTAAATTATTATACAACTAGCGGAGTAGATGAATCATTTGCTGCTACTATCGCTACATTTGACAATTTAATTTCAGTATTTGACATTATATATATAACAAAACAGACTTCAGGGAGTGACAAAGATACAGCAAAGCTCTATTTTTCAATAAGTGATATGTTTAGTCTTGATTGGTTACGTAAAGCTTGCGATAAGCAATTGAACGATTCATTTTGGCGTCGTCTTGGAATTCAATCGCTAAAAGATGATTTATATGACAAACAACGGAGATTATTAATAAAAATAATTAATAAATCTAAAACAACTATTGATTTAGATTTATGGATTGATAATAATAATAACTTAGTTAGAAATTTTCTTGATTTTATTAAAGAAATTAAATCTCAAGAAATTATAGACTTAAATATAATTATTTTAGCAAACAAGAAGTTTGAAATATTCTTACAAAAACTTGAGTAAATTATGTCGTCAATGCTTAAGCAAATTAGGTTAGATTCAGGTAAAACTTTAAATCAGGTATCTAGTGATTTAAAAATTAGAAAAAAATATTTAGTAGCTTTAGAAGATGGTGATTTTGATGTTTTACCGGGAGAAGTATACGTAAGAGGTTACTTAAAATTATACTTAGATTATCTTAATATAAAAGATCGAAATGCAGAGCAGCTAGAAGCTACTAAACAGAACGAGACAGAAAAATTATTAAATAATAAAAGAGCTACGGCGTTGATAAATTATAAACGTAAAAAACAATTAGTACTTATATCTATTATAATGTTATCGATTATTATTGTAAGTCATCCATTCATAATTAGTGCTTAGAAAAAATGGATAGTGAAATATTAGACTGCTTACAGAACGAAGCTAATAAAGAGAAATTTGAAGGAGACACGAAACGCAGCACCGCAGCGTACACTTTAGTACATGAGGATGTGAGTACCGGCTCGACGTACAAATTACCTTTAGAAGCAAGTTATGCAAGCAGTCTAAAAAAATTAATGGAAGAAGTAGAGCATAGGCTTCATGGAGTGTTAAGTACACTTGCAACTAAGCAAAGTGAGATTCAGAAGTTACAAAACGAAAATAAAGAATTAAAAGATAATTATATAAAAATGCTAGATCAAATTAACATTTATATTAATGAACTTGAAGAAATAAAAAAACAGCAAAAATAATTATGTCAATTGTTACGATAACATTAAATAACAAGAGTTTTCAATTATATTGTAATAATGGAGATGAGGAAGAATTACTATCTTTAGCGAATAAATTGAATGACAAAATAACTGAAATTAAACTTGAGAGTCCCACAGCCTCTTTTGAGCTATTATTAGTTATGGCATCCCTTAATGCTCAGGCTGAAATAGCTAGCTTAACAGAAAAGCTTAATAAAAACGGCTTTCAAAAAAATCATCCCGACGAAGAAAAATTTGCAGAAACCTTAACTACTATAGCAGGTTATCTAGAAAACCTTGCACGTAAAATGGGAAAGTGATATATTAGCTCTTGGCTGCTTGGTTCGTGAGCTTAATATTAACCTAGGACTACCACTAACTTTTAGGACATCGTCCCTGTCTAATACTAATTCAGTTTAGATATATGAAGTCCACCTTTACATAAAGGTCTTTGAAGGATTTTAAGTAACGGCCAAAGCGGTCATGTATACTCGTTTAATTTGAAAAATTGGCTACGTTGTCTTTTGCTGATAATCCTCACGTACTAGTATGTACGCTGCGGTTATCAGCTTCAAGACGCCTTGCTCTTTTCCAAATTAAACTTCGTCTACCTACTTTCGCTTACTCACAGTAAACCTTTAAAATGAAACAAACAAAATCAAGCAATAAAGTTCTCGGTGCTTTTTTAGGCACTATCATTGAGTATTACGACTATAGTTTATACGGTTTTTCAGCGGCAATTATTGCCGATAAATTCTTTTCAGCTGATACTGATCCATTAACAAAGCTTGTAAATGTTTTTGCCGTTTATGCAGCAGCATATTTATCAAAGCCTATCGGTGCTTATATTTTTGGACGCATAGGAGATATATACGGTCGAAAGAAAGCGTTAAGTTTTACGATTATCGGCATTGTAATTCCTACCTTAATAATCGGTTTATTACCTGATTATTCTTCTATAGGAGTTTGGAGTACAATAATTTTAGTTGTATGTCGCTTCATGCAAGGTATTTTTATCGGAGGGGAATATGATGGAGCAGCAATTTACGTCATTGAACATTTAGGAGCAAAATACCGATTTACTGCCTCGGCAGTAACTAGATGTACAGGAGTAATGGGTTTATTATGCGGGATTGGTGCAACTAATTTCTTTAATTCTCATATTTTTCCGGAGTGGGGTTGGCGTATTCCGTTTTTACTAAGTTTACCCCTTGCATTAATAACTCTTTATTATCGTCAGAAATTTGATGAAACGCCGGAATTTAAAGAAGCACATGATAGGCAAGGTTCTATTGAAAAACTTAGTTTTATAATTAAAAAGCAATGGAAGAATATTTTACCGCTTATATTCTTAGCCGGAGGTTTTGGAGCAACATATCAAATTGCGATCATCTTTATGAAGCAATATTTACCGATTGTATTACCTTCGGTCGGTATTATTATGAGCTCTTTTTCAGTCTTAATAGTAATATGCTTTGCTATTTGCATGCCAATTGCCGGCTTTATTGCCGACCGCTTAGGGGTTAATTTGGTATTAAAAACTGCATTTATATGTACTATTACGGCAAGTGTATTTTTTATGATAGCAGTAAAATATCAAATGACTAATTTAGGGCTTGCAGCTAGTTTAATGTTAGCTGCATCGGTCGCCCCTTTTAATGCCCTTGCTCATAGTATAGTTATTAAGTCTTTTGTAGTTAAGGAACGTTACCGTGTTATAAGTTTAGGACATAATATCGGCTCAATGTTAATGTCCGGTACTGCTAATTATATTTGTGCAAAAGTGATAAAATCATCTGGTTTTAACCTATTTCCGATTTTATATCTTTGCATGTTTGCCGTACTTGCTTATTCTATGACCATGTTGTTTAGTAAGGATACTATATTAAATAAAGATCTAAAAAATGACAAATAAACATAAGTAATAAATTGTAATTATCTTAAAAATGACATATTATAATAAATGTTAATTTAGAGTTATATATAATATGGAAAGAATAGTGACCAACATGGATCAGCATGGCAGAGTGCTTATACCGGCTTCCATTAGAGAAAGATTTAATATACATCCAGGTGAAAAAATTACCATAGAAATTGAAAATAGGGAAATTAAAATCGTTAGCGTTGATAATATAATTGATGAGATACATAAGATTTTCACCAAAAATCAAATTGATAAAAATATTTCTATAGTAGATGATTTTATTGCTGAAAGACGTCAGGAATATTTAATTGAAGAAAAAAGAAGTAAAAGATGTCCAAAATAATATTTGATGCCTCTGCACTAATTGCCTTATTTGCTAAAGAAGATGGTTACCAATTGATTAAGAAACACATGAGAGATGGAGTTATTTCAAGCGTAAATATTGCTGAAGTTTATAAATATTGTATAGAAAAACAAGGCTTAACCGAAGAAACTGCAAAAATTCTTATTAAATTATCAGATATCAAAATTATAGACTTTTGTCCTGAGCAAGCACTAATCAGTGCAAATATAATTAATAAAACTAAAATTTATGGTTTATCGCTTGGAGACAGGGCATGTATAGCTCTTGCTATCTTTAAAAATTATCCTATTCTTACTTGCGATAAAGTTTGGCAAAAATTAGATTTAGGTATTAAGTTTATTATGGCACGATAAATTATTTTATATGCTTTAATCAAACAAGAAAAACTCACCTATTTCAGGAATAATAAACTTATTTTCATCAATATTATGCGTTTTCATAGCTTGCCGGAGTTCCAAAGGAGCCGCATTAAAAGCTTCATCAGCTAATTGAAAGACATCAAAATGACTAGCTATAGAGTATTTAGAACTTAAGTCCAAATGAGTAAATACGGCTTCTTCAGGATTCATATGCACCGGTTTCATAAACCATCTTGGTTCATAAGCACCTATCGGAATAAGGCTTATTAAAATATTATGTTTTTTTCCGATCTCTTTAAAAAGAGTATCGTTATAACCCGAATCACCTATAAAACAAATATCTCCTATCTTAGTTTTAATGATAAAAGTTCCCCATAAAGCCTTATTTTTATCAAATATTCCTCTAGCTGACCAATGCTGTGCCGGCTCTAAACAGACTTCTATATTATTCTTCTGATCTTTATATGATTCTCTCCACCCTAAAGTAACAATTTCTGCATCGCTAATATGTTTTTTGATTATTATGTCATTTATTAGCGGTGTAATAATCTTAGGCTTATCTCGTACCCATAAATCTTTAATTGTTCTGATGTCTAAATGGTCATAGTGATTATGGCTTATTAATATAACATCTATTTTAGGTAAATCGGTAAAATTAATACCAGGTTTAACCACTCTCTTTGGTCCTGCAAAAGTAAAAGGACTAACCCGCTCCGACCATACTGGATCAGTTAAGATATTTAAACCGTCTATTTGAATTAAAAAGGTTACATGCCCTACATAACTTACTCTTATAGTCTCATTATTAGTTATTTTTTGTGGTGGAATATCAGTAGAAGTAAGTGGCAGTGTTGTTGGCCATTTTGGTCTTTTTGAAGTTATTTTCCATTTTAAAATATCAAGTAAAGTTTTAGGTTTGATATTAGGATCAATATTGAAAAACATATTTTTATTTAGATAGATCTTCCTTTGGGTTTATTAGAGCTTTTAACTTGTTCAGTAAAAGATTTTGTTTCTTTAGTTGTCGGTTTATGTATAAATCCTCTAGTTTTTTCTCCTATCAACATGGCTTCTTGAAGTATGTCTTTTGGTAGTTTAGCTATAGATGCCGATATTTCCGGAGTTTGTTTTATTTCTACCGTTATCTTTTTTTCTTTATTTATATCTCTGCCTATTACTTCATCTAGTGGAACATTTTTATAATCTGCAAGAGCAACAATTGCTCCGGTGTCAGGTTTTTGTGTACGACCGTCTACGACATTTTTCCATAGTGTTTCATGAGTATTTGTTCTTCTACTTAACTCATATGGGGTTATATTTTCTTCTCTTAACACATTTTGTACAAATATTTCTAAATTATCTCTAATTTTTTTTAAATCTAAATCATCTTTATTTGTTTCTGATATATCGTTAATTCGATTAAATCTTTCTTTTGACCTTATATCTTCGCTCATTATTTTTTCCTGTAAAATTTACTCCTAAAAATTGAGAGTTAAAATAATTTATTTCCAAATGATAAGAATTTATGATTTTTAAGAGACTATCTATAAAGTTATTTTAATTGATAATTAAAGAGATTTTATAGCAAAAATTAATAAGATTTTTGATAGAATGATACTCCTATTTCAAAAAAATCTTATAATTTATAGCAAAAAAGAATTTAATTAGCTTTAAAATAACTTTATAAATAGCCTCTTAGACTTATTTATTAATATATAACTAATAAATGGTAAATAGAAGATAATTATAATGAAAATAATAAATTTAAGCTATTTAATTAAGTATTTAGGTCTTATATATGAAATTTAAATTAACCTATCTTAACTTTTTTTGTCACAAATTATAAAATTTTTCAGAAATAAGAGTCTTGTCTTTTCAAAATCGTATAATTTAAACATAAAATAACTTAAGACATAAATTAAATTTCAGATGCAGAATCTAAGATATTTTAAAAAGATCATATAAATTAAAAATTGTTTTCTCTGCATCTTGATCATTTATTAATAAGGTAATTTTAACTTCTGATAATTGCATCATGTTAACATTTATATTATCTTCCGTTAACTTTGCTAATATCGTTTCAAGTAATTTATAATCATTTTTAATCCCATAACCAATAAGTGAGATTGTAGCAATTTCGGTATCAAAAGTAAAATCTTGTATTTGCTTATCATCTTTTAAATTAGTAAGTAAAGTTTGTAAATTATTTTTATCGGTTAAATTTGTAATAAAACTATATTCTTCATTACTTTTTATCTCTTGCATAAACTCAATATGATTATTGTTTTGTGTAATCATATTTGCAATTTGCAGAAAATTTAACGAAACGCTCTTTATAGATATTTTTAATAAATTTTTATTAGAGGTAATACCGCTAATAACGCCGTCTTCCATATTAGACCTCTTTTGAAATTCTACTTCTAAGGGTAATTTGTATGTTGAGCCTAGACTCGTATCCTCACGTACTTCTTTGTACGTTGCGGTGCGAGGTGAAGTGTCTCCTTCAAATTCCTCCCTAAATCCTCTTTCCGAAAGAGGTCTTGTATCCCTATTCCTTGAAGTAATTAACGTACCTTCTGTATTTGGTGAAAATGTTGAAAGAACACGCATATCTATCTTATATCGCATTACTAACTCTACGGCTCTAGGGTGTAATACTTTTGCTCCACTTGATGCTAGTTCTAACATTTCTAAAAAATCTATTTCTTTTATCTTCTTTGCATTTGGAATAATTCTTGGGTCAGCAGTAAATATTCCCTCTACATCAGTATAAATATCACATCTATCGGCTTTCATAGCTGCGGCGATTAAAGCGGCAGTAGTATCGGAACCACCCCTACCTAAAGTGGATAATCTATTGAATTTGTTAATTCCTTGAAAACCGGCTATTATAGGGACAGTATTTAGCTGTAAATATTTTTCTAGTAAATCTGTAGTAATTGATTCCACTAAAGCTTTACTATGATTATTATCGGTGAGGATCGGTAATTGCCACGCTAGAAATGATCGTGCCTTGATGCCTTCTTCTTGCAGAGCTAATGCAAGTAATGAAGCGGTGACTATTTCGCCACTAGAAAGTGCTGCATCATATTCTGCAAATTGCGAAGTTTGGTTAAGGCTTGATACTTCATTGCACAGTGTAATAAGCTGATTAGTAACCCCAGCCATAGCTGAAACTACTACGATTACTTGGTTATTTTTAGCTATTTCGGCTTTTACAATAGGAACAATTTTTTTTATTCTGTCGATATTTGCAACGGAAGTGCCGCCGAATTTTTGAATTATTAAGGCCATAGATTAGGAAGCCTAATAGAATATTATATAATTAATTTCCGCTTGTTGTCATCTAGCTTACTTACAGACATTGTTGCGTGGCTCGATTCTGCCTCTGTCATATCCCCCGCGACTTGATCTCGGGATCCAGTTAAAAATACTAAAATTATTAGTATTTTTTATTGTTTTTTGGATACCGTGGTCAAGCCACGGTATGACACTGAGTGCTTTTTTATATCCACGCAGGAATGACATAAAAAGTATTCTTCGTTCCATGTAACACTAGTAGATCAAACCACAATACTTAAGCACTTGCAATTTCTTTAACATTTACGATTTTTTGATTTCGCTTAGTTAAAAATTCTACTCTACCTTCTATCAAAGCAAAAATTGTATGATCTTTGCCAAGTCCTACATTTATTCCAGGGTGAATTTTTGTACCACGCTGTCTAACTATAATATTGCCGGGTATTACATATTGTCCGTCAGCTTTTTTAACTCCCAGTCTTCGACCTGCCGAGTCTCTTCCGTTCCTAGAACTACCACCGGCTTTTTTGGTTGCCATTTTATAACTCCTTTATTGCTTGGTAATATCTAATATTTTTAATTCCGTCAATTCTTGGCGATGACCGGCTTTACGACGATAATTTTTTCTACGCTTTTTCTTAAAAACTATAATCTTATTATCTTTAAACTGATTAGTAATTTGAGCTGTGACAACGGCTCCTTTAACCATAGGAGTACCAATAAAAGAAGGCTTTGAATGTTCACCTATCATTAAAACCTGATCAAGCTGAATCTTTGCCCCAAGTTCTCCTTCAATTTTTTCGACCTTAATAACGCTATTTTGGCCTACTTTATATTGTTTTCCACCTGCCTTTATAACTGCGAACATGAAAAATATCTCTTTAAAAATTTATAAATATCTGTCGTATCATATTATTATATTAGAAATTAGTCAATGATAATATTATGTTATACTCGATGAACTTGAAAAATTGGCTACGTCATCTTACAAGGACGAGGGTGCTCACGTATTAACTATACGTTCCGCTCCTCGTCTTGTAGATTCCTTGCTCTTTTTCAAGTTGATCTTCGTATACTATCTTTTCACTTACTCACATTATCTATTAATACAAATATAATTGCATATTGTACAACTGTAGCAAATATTGCAGCTAGCAAATCATCAAGCATAACGCCTATACTGCCCTTAATATTTTTATCAAACCAATTAATAGGCCATGGTTTTAATATATCAAAAAACCGAAATAGACAAAAAGGCAATATGAAAAGTAATATAATATTTATTGTTAGCGGACTAAAATATTTTACTAAATGCGACTCATTAGCAAATAAAGCCGAAAAAAATACTAAAATGATAGTTAGCATTTGTCCGACTACTTCATCAATGACCACTTCTTTAGGGTCTTCTGAGTTTGTATAATTCAAATATATTTTAGTAAAATAAGTGCCAAGTATTAACAACATCAAACATATGCTAAAACTTATAATAAATATACTTACAAGCTGGGCTTCACCTAGGGTTAGGTTTGAGAAAGGAATAATTATTTTGTTATTAACAATAAAATATATTAAAAAGTAAGTTAAAGGAAAAGCAGCAAGCGAGCCAAAAGTGCCAGGGCAGTACTTGATTTTACCTATATAAAAGAAAGTAGCGAAAACTTCCGACAATCGTTTTTTAGTGAACATTTTCTAAATAAAATATACTAGATTAAATTTGTTAAAAATCTTATAATAAGATTTTCACTTATACAATAATAAATATCATGGGCATGAGTCTTAGCCATTTATTAATAGTCTTATTAATTATTTTTGTATTATTCGGTGCTGGTAAACTACCGCAAGTCATGTCTGAGCTAGCTAAGGGGCTCAAAGCTTTTAAAGACGGCATGAAAGACGATGGCAAAGATAATGATAAAAATAAATAATTAATTCTTGTCATTTCTACGTGGATACCGAGTCGTCATTGCGAGAAAATTACGTAAGTAATTGACGAAGCAATCTCAGGATGCTTGACAAGATTGTCACGCAGCCTACGGCTGCTCGCAATGACGACTCAGGCATTTACGCAGGCAACGCCCTAATTCCCTGAAACGGTAGAATATACACCGTTCTCTTTCCTAATAATATCATATTGTCTCTGAGCTACTGCGTCGACAAAATGGACATTACCTGATAAACCAACGTAGGGTTGTCTACTGTTCAGTCTATTTAAAAACCTTTCGGATGCAAATTCATTGCCTATATAGTTTGCAGTCATACGACCTAAATCATAAGCAAGAAGATGCATAAAACCCATATGGTTAATACCTAAGTCTTTTGCTCTTTCAGGAACATTACTATTAAGCAAATTTAAAGAACCGGTAAAGCTAATATCAATATTTTCAGAGTAATCAACATCAATACGGTTATCACCGATTAAAATAGCCTTTTTATCTAAATTATATTTACGAATACTATCAGCAAGTAGGTTTAAATTTTGAGGATCGTCCGATAGATAAATAACCGGTTTTGTCGTGTCGCTACGTTCATTTATAATATCGGTATTGTCTGAAATATTTCTTGCGGCTTTTGCTATAGATTCAGGATTATCCTCATAGAATTCAGTGCGTGATAATGAGGCATTTTTCTGAATCAATATATTTTGCATTACTTGACTAATAGTTTGCGAATGCTTTCCTTTAGGTAATAATGCCATAAAATCTTTATGGTCGTTACTTGCGTAATAATTAATGATGCGTATCAGTTGTTTTAAAGGTGCATGACCGAATACAAATAATTTATCTTCTGCAAGAGCCGGATTATTTGACATAGTTATTATAACAATATCATTTTTCTTTGCTTTTTCGGCTATTAGAGAAGTAAAGTTAGAATATAGAGGACCTAGAATAACCTTGGTTTTGCGTGCTACTATTTTGTCCATAGCGGCTAAAACGTTTTTTTCGTCTGAACCATCGTAAGAAGTAACATGTATATAAGATTTTACTCCGTCGTTAAGTCCCATTTTAATCAGATCTTTATATTGTTTACCTACAATACTATCAGGTCCCTGATTCGGCATTAAAATTGCAATCTCAATTTCTTTTTGTTCTTTTTTAGGAAAACTTATAGGTTCTTCTTTAGGAGTTTGACAGGACGTTAAATATATCAAACAAAAAAATGATAGAACGATTCGTAGTTTATGTTTTATACTAGCCATAATATTACTTAAAATTAAAAAACTATGATTAGATATCTTTCCAAACCGGGATTATACATTGTTTCAACACCGATTGGTAATTTTGAAGATATAACGCTTCGTGCTATATCGACTTTAAAAAATTCAGATATTATCTTATGCGAGGATACTAGAATATCGCAAAAATTGCTAGCAAAACATGATATTCGTACTAAATTACAAATTTACAATGATCATAGTGATGAGAAAGATAGAGAAAATATTATAAGTCTGATAAAAGCAGGTAATATAGTAAGCTTAATTTCCGATGCAGGAACTCCTTTAATCTCCGACCCAGGGTATAAGTTAAGTAGAGATTTACGTATGCTTAACTATCATGTAGATGTAGTACCAGGGGTATCTGCACCGATTACTGCCTTAACTTTATCGGCTCTTCCTACTGATCGATTTTTATTTTGCGGTTTTTTGCCTAAAACTACGGAAAGTAAGAAAAAAGTTTTTTCTGAACTAGTAAATCTTAAGGCTACATTAATCTTCTTTGAAACAGCCCCTCGTTTGATAAATACTCTATCGGTAGCTAAAGAAATACTAGGAAACCGAGAAATATGCGTAACTCGTGAGCTAACTAAAATGTATCAAGAGACGAAGACAGGAAATATAGATGAAATAACAGAGTTTTATCAAAATAATATTTTAAAAGGTGAGATAGTATTGTTGATTTCAGGGAATATACAAGAACAAAACCAACAAACAAATTTAGAAAAATTTATAGAACTTTGCTTAAGTAAAAACTTAAGTAGCAAAACCACTACCGAACTTGCTTATGAGAAATTCAAAGATGTTTATAGTAAGAAAGAAATATATAAATTAGTGAATGAGAGTAAGTAGAGTAAGCGTCATTGTTGCGTGGATACCCAAGCCGTCATTGCGAGCAGCCGTAGGCTGCGTGGCAATCTCATAAAGTAGGACTCCTGAGATTGCTTCGTCAATTACTTCGTAATTTCCTCGCAATGACGTAGGCGTACTAGTGACAGCCGCAACCTTTTTTAGGTTTATTGTTTTCTGCTGAGTCCTCAAGCTTTTTACCCGCTGCCTGCATATCTTGACCAGCTCCTTGCATTGTATTACAAGCACTTGTTAAGAAAGCTACAGCTAATATAGAAGTTATAAGTGCTGAACGCATAAAATTTTACCTTTATAAAATTGAGTTTATAGTCAATTGATTTGAACTTGGTGCTTCGTTATTCGTCGACTCGCCTATTATTATAGGCTTCGCTCCTCACGCCTGTTACCAAATTCAACTGAATTGACTATAGATATTATGAAGTAAGCAAGAAATTGTCAACTTGAAAATGTATACTCGATGAACTTCAAAAATTGGCTACGTCGTCTTATAAGATCTGCGGTACTCACGTATTAAGTATACGCTCCGTTCCTCGACTTATAGACTCCTTGCTCTTTTTGAAGTTGATCTTCGTATATCTATTTCATTTACTGTGAGTTTATTAATATAATACTCACAATACTCTTTAATAGGGCAGATATCACAATCGGGTTTTCTGGCTTTGCATATATATCTACCGTGTAGAATTAACCAGTGATGGGCATGAATTAGCCATTTCTCATCGATAATTTGTAGCAATTCTTTTTCTACTATTTCAGGAGTACCACCTTTAGCAAGCCCGATCCTTTTTGATACTCTAAATACATGCGTATCAACTGCCATTGTAGGCATGCCGAATAAGCAATTTAGTACAACATTAGCAGTTTTTCTACCGACGCCGGGCAATTTGATCAAATCTTTAAAGTTGTTTGGTACTGAAGCTTGATAATCGCTTATTAATATTTTACACAATGCTATAATATTTTTTGCTTTACTGTTAAATAGTCCGATAGATTTTATATATTTTTTAAGCCCTTCTTCGCCAAGTTCTAAAATTTTTTCCGGTGTATCGTAAATTTCAAATAAAGATTTAGTTGCTAAATTTACTGATATATCAGTTGCTTGAGCAGATAATATTACGGCTACTAATAAGGTAAAATCATTCTTATATATTAATTCAGTTTTCGGATTTGGATTATGCTTGCTAAAAATCTCAAAAATTTTATTAACTATTTGTGCTTGCATGATGTATTATGAAGAGTATATTTTAGAGAATAATATTTATATCAGGTTTTGAATGGCGGAAAATAAAAATTTTGAATTTATAGAAAATGAAATAAAAAATAACAAAGTAGTATTGTTCATGAAAGGTACTAAGGAAAGGCCTGAATGCGGATTTTCAGGAACGGTAGTAGCTATTTTGAATAAACTAGGCGTAGAATTTCGTGATATTAATGTATTCGTTAATCTGGAATTTCGTGAAGATTTAAAAAAGTTTAGCGATTGGCCTACATTCCCGCAGTTATATATTAACGGGGAGCTAGTCGGCGGGTGCGATATTGCTAAAGAGCTATATCAAAGCGGTGAGCTTGAGAAGATGTTGAAGGCGTATACTCGGTGAATTTCAAAAATTGGCGTCGTCGTCTAGCAAGTTCTGCGGTGCTCACGTATTAAGTATACGCTCCGCTCCTCGCCTTGCAGACTCCTTGCTCTTTTTGAAATTGACCTTCGTCTACTACTACTCAACCTTAATATTTAAGTACATAAACATAACAATTTTGTAAAAAACATGAACAAATATTTAGAATACCCAGAAGTAGAAAGCAACCAGCAGCCACCAAAAAAGCTAGTAGTATTACTGCACGGTGTTGGTTCGGATGGTCACGATTTAATAGGGTTAGTCCCTTACATTAAGAATGATTTATCTGATTGTCATTTTATTTCCCCGCACGGCATTGAGGCTTACGATATGATGCCTTATGGCAGACAATGGTTTAGCTTGCAGGATCGCAGTCTCAATGTTATGGCAAAACTAATTGCAAATAATATTTCTAAACTTGAGGATATAATTAAGCAAAAACAAGAGGAGCTAAATCTAACCAACAAAGATACTATTATTATTGGTTTTTCCCAAGGTACAATGATTGGTTTATACTTAACTCTGATTCAGCAAGAGCCGTTTTTTTGTACTATAGGTTTTTCAGGAGGAGTAATCCCACCTATGGAAGTTAATAATATGCTTACTCCTATATGTTTGATTCATGGGGAGCTTGATGATGTGGTTAGTATTAGTAAAATGTATGATGCTTCAGACTATTTATCTAAGTTTCATATAGCTCATAGCATACATAAATTAACGTCGCTTACTCATTCAATAGATGGACGTGGGCTTGAAATCGCGATTAATTTTATAAAAAATATAAGCATTACTGTATGACTCCAATGTCATTCCCGCGTAGGCGGGAATCCAGTAATCTTTAATTGTCATACCGCGACTTGATCGCGGTATCCAGTCTTTTTTAGTTTTTTTCTGGACCCCGTGGTCAAACCACGGGGTGACACCTAATGTGCTTTATGATGGATTCCCGCCTACGCGGGAATGACATAAATGAACTACACAACAAAACCAAAAAATATGAGGATGAATGAATATTTTTAATAATAATTTACACGAAACGGATAAAGAAATTGATGAAATAATAAAGCACGAAAAAGCTCGTCAAAATAGTGTAATTGAGCTTATTGCATCAGAGAATTTCGTAAGTCCTGCGGTGCTTGAAGCTCAAGGGTCGATTCTGACTAATAAATATGCAGAAGGGTATCCGAGTAAGCGTTTCTATAACGGCTGCGTCGAAGTTGATAAAGCTGAAGTTTTGGCTATAGAGC
>DYDV01000012.1 GCA_020404465.1 Rickettsia endosymbiont of Omalisus fontisbellaquei | reverse complement strand
GTTATAGAAAAGCACAAGATATATATTTAAATTTATATAGAAAAAATCGTAAGAATGTTGCACAAGTAAGTTATATGAATCTTCAAGCAGCAAAGGCAGCATGTAAAAAGAAAGATACACCTATGTATAAAGCTTTTGGTAAACCGCAAGCTATGGAGTTTGGAGTAAAACATCCTGATACAATAGAAATGTTTAAGTATTGTGAAGCACGTGATATGCATTTAACTAAGAGAAGAGCGTATATACAAAAGTAAAGTAAATATATTTATAGTTATTTTTCATCATAAGAAAATGGAACTCTTTCTTGATTATTTGACATTAAATATAAATTGTATTAACAGCTAACTACCTAATCAACAGGTAATAATTTCAAGGAAGAGAAATGAGAAAGTTTTTATTATCACTCATGGTATTTATTATACCTTTCAATCTATTTGCTCAAGGCAAAGCAAACAACATCATTGCACCGGTAAGTTATTTTATTAACCATGTCCAGCAATTAAATCAAATTAAGACTAATTTAGATAAATATAGGCAAACAAGTATTGTAGGCATTAGTGGAATGGGTAAAACCCAGCTTGCTAGAATGTATACTTATGAGAACAAAGATAATTATAATTTAATTTGGTTTATTGATTGTCATTTAAACATAAATGATGAATTTTTAAAATTAGCAAAAGCAATTAATAAAGCTGAAGAGAAGCCAGTAATTGCAGAAGAAGCATCCACTGTAAAAAAACAATTAATGGAATATTTAGGGCAGAATGATAGGTGGTTACTAATATTTGATAATTTGAAAGTAGGGGAAAATAAAAAAATACAAGAATTCATTAACTGGGAGAATAACGGTAATGTCATATTTTGTTCACAGGATAGTGAATTATTACCTTATATAATAAAGATTACCCCTTTTAAAAGACAGGAAACCGTTGCACTTGCTAACACTATTTTACAAGAAAAGGATAATAGCCTAGTAGAATTTTTAGTACAAGAATTTAAAGGCTATCCGGTATTAACAGTACAAGGAGCTCAAATATTAAATAATGTTCCCGGCTTAAATAAGGAGGAGTATAAAAATAAAATACAAGAATCAAATGACAAAATAAGCTTTAATATATCTTTAGTAACACAGCAATTAAAGCCATCTGCCAAACAACTTCTAAATAAAATAGCTCTACTTAATACACAAAGCTTTTCAAAAGATTTACTTGGTATTATTACCGATAATAAAGATGCCATCGATGATGATATTTTCCAATTATCAAAATTTGCCTTAATATCAAACATAGATGCTAGTGAGGATAATCCTGTTTTTGAGATGCACGATGTTATTGCTCAGAATATATTAGAAAAAAATAATGCAAGTAATAGTAAATATTTAGAAGATTTAGTTACTAAGTTTGTTAATGCTATGCCGAAAAGTGTAATAAAAGCATTTATGTATAGAAATGCTAAAACAGTACCTGGAAATATTGAAATAATTTTAAAAAATGCAGAAAAATATAATATAAATTTGCATAAATTGACGGCATTGAAATTACAGCAATTAGTGCAATGTGATAATTCTTTTGATTTAGTCGGTGCAGGCAAATTAGTTAATTGGTTTGAAGAAAATGATGAAGAGGGAAAATATAAATTATGGTTAATGAATAACGAAGAAAAGAGAGTATATGCCGGTTATTTAAATATAATAGGATGGCATTACGGTAAATCTTCTAATTATAGAAAAGCTATAGAATATTTTATTAAATCTAAAGGAGTATATAATGATATTAACGGTTATGAAGCATATAAAGCGAATGTAGTTTATGGGTTAGCACAGGCATATATTTCATCAGGAAATATTCAAGAAGCTCAAGAAAATATAAAAATATTAGAACAGCAGCTAGATAATAAGTTAATTGATAATTCTGATAAATCAATGTTATATCTTGCTGAAGCAAGATTATGTTTTATAGAAGGAAAATATAATGAAGCATTAAAGCAAATTAATCAATCTATTCAAATTCGTATCTCTAATGGATTATCCCCTGATGCTTTATTTCTTACCGGTGATTATTTAATTAAAGCTGCAATATTAAATAATCTTGATAATTACAAAGAAGCTTTAGCCCAAGCAGAACAAGTATATGATATACAAAAACGTGTTAAGAAAGAAACTAGTGAAATATTTGGCAGTATATATGCTCAAAAAGCAAGAGCTTTATTTGGTTTAGGAGAAAAAGATAAAGCATTAGAATATGTAAATAAAGCATTAGATGTTTTTAAAAATAATGATAAGGATTTTGCAGATGGAGTTATGGCTATTGTAAATAACTCTGCTATAGCTAATGCATGCGTAGTACAAGGAGATATACTAGTTACTATGGATAAGCTTGAAGATGCTTTAATTAGTTATAGAAAAGCACAAGATATATATTTAAATTTATATAGAAAAAATCGTAAGAATGTTGCACAAGTAAGTTATATGAATCTTCAAGCAGCAAAGGCAGCATGTAAAAAGAAAGATACACCT
>DYDV01000011.1 GCA_020404465.1 Rickettsia endosymbiont of Omalisus fontisbellaquei | reverse complement strand
GTTATAGAAAAGCACAAGATATATATTTAAATTTATATAGAAAAAATCGTAAGAATGTTGCACAAGTAAGTTATATGAATCTTCAAGCAGCAAAGGCAGCATGTAAAAAGAAAGATACACCTATGTATAAAGCTTTTGGTAGACCGCAAGCTATGGAGTTTGGAGTAAAACATCCTGATACAATAGAAATGTTTAAGTATTGTGATGCACGTGATATGCATTTAACCAAGAGAAGGGTGTATATAGAAAGTAAAACTAATCAATAGAAAATTACTATAGTTAGTAAATTATAATAATATACTAAATGCATTCTACATATGGTTATCAATTAAATATTCTGCAAAATGTTTTTGAACTTCTAATGACTTACCTTTAAATGCACAATCATAAACTTCTTGTATAATAGAACTAATTTTATGCATAGATAAACGTATATTTTTCTCTAAAATAATATTTGCAATAAGAGTTGTAACTTCAGCAAATAGCTTTATTTGATCAGGTTCTAAAATATCTAATTGAATTTCTTTTTCATCAGAAATTAAGGATTCTACTTTAACGTTTAAAGCTTTTGCAAGTTGTTGAATAGTTAAAATACCTGGATTTTTGGAATTGCCGTTTAGTATGCTAGTAACAGTATTCCTGCTTAATCCTGTGGCTTTTTCAATATCCGTAGCACTTATCTTCCTTTGAGTCATAATCTTATTAATTTTAGTCTTTAAATTTGTCATAAAAATAAATAACCTGTTGACTTGTTTATATATAAATAATATATTTTATATATAAAGTAAAAATATAAATAAATCTTTTTATATTTTTTACAAAATAATAATAACCTTAACAGTGCAAACTTAACAAACTATAAAAAAAACCGATAAATATTTCACCGACCAAAGTTAATATATTTACCGGTTTAATGTAATGTGGATAAGACATAGTACGATTTATGAACATATCAAAATGCTTTAAAAAAGGCAAGATTATAATTATACCAAAATATACCATAGGTATAAATATATTCTGTTTTAAAACAATACAGTCTTCATGCAAATACGCTACTAGCTTTATCCCACATAACATTATCTTATTATTTTGTATCATGCTTTTTAGTTAGGCTTTTTTCTCAAAGGCCTATCGATTAACAAATCATGCCTTAGGTAACTTAGGCTCTTACTTAAGGCATACCTAAGGCACCAAAGAAATAATAATATTAAGCAAACACAAGGAGAATATTTTTATGAATAATGTAGAAACAAGAATATTAAATTACGGAAAAAAAATAGATATGAATTTACAAAATATTTCTGAACAAATGGATGAAATACAAAAACTAATAGGTGAGATTCCTCCAAATGCAAAGCTTATTAGAGAATATAATGATGAAGACGATGAAGATGATTTTGATGATGGAATATGGATAGAATTTCCTTTTACTGGAACAAAATAAATTCATATTTTTTATTCTTTTTATATTTCACCCCCTTACGAGCTAGCAGTTTTTCAAATATTTATTTGTTTATTAGCTCCTACATCGTTTCCTGCATTTGCTATATTTTATAAAAACTTTGCGGTTTTTCAGCGTTATAAGCAAGTTAATTTGCTCTTTAATTTAGCTAGAACTTTAATGTATATAATTGCCTTTTTTTGTAGTATTATTGTGACTAATTATTGGGGCAGCCTAAGTTTATTACTAATTATTCTTCCGGTACTTTTGAGCTATAAATATGGGCTTTATTATTTTGAGAGACTAGAAATAACAAATAATAATAGATAAAATATTTGTCAAAAATTGACAAGTATCCTCGAATTCTTAAAATAAAGTATATTTTGAAAAGGAGTAATTTGCTAAATTTAAGTTTAAATTATATATTTATAAATAGCAAAATGATTTATAATAACTATTAATAATAAAAAAAGATTAGGTTTATGCAAGGTAATAAGTTACCTAGAATGAGGACTGGAACAGACGATTTTAAGACCTTATTACTAAATAGCGATATATTTGTTGATAAGAGCTTAATGATCAATGAATTATTAGGGGATAGCGGAGAGGTAATTTTGATTACCAGACCAAGACGCTGGGGCAAAAGCCTAAATATGAGTATGCTTCAGAAGTTCTTTGAAATTGAAGTAGATAAGAACGGAAATATTTTATCTGAAGAAAATAGAGTAAATCACAAGCTTTTTATTGGCGGTGAGGTTGATTTAGGAATTAAAGGAAACAAAATATTAAAGCCTTTAAAAATTAGCAATGAAAAATATGTTATGGATCAACAAGGTCAATTTCCTGTGATACTACTTAATTTAAAAGATGTTAAGGGTAGCAGTTATGAAGAAATTGAGAATGGAATAGAGAAGCAGATAGTTGACTTATTTATTAAGCATCGTTATTTAAAGAAATATTATGTTACGAGCGACAATGGTTTATTAGATAATATACAAAAAAAACAGTTAGAGAGATATTTTACTGAAGAGCTTACACTAGAAGATATAAAAGGTGGTTTACGTTTTTTAAGTGAGTTGCTTTTTAAGCATTTTAACCAAAAAGTATATATATTAATTGATGAATATGATACGCCAAACAATAGTGCTTATTTAGAATTTAGCGGTGGATCAAAAGAATTTGAGAAAGTATTAAAACTGTTTCGTGGAATGTTTGGCAGTAGTCTAAAAAGTAATCCATATTTAGAAAAAGGAGTAATAACAGGGATATTACGTATAGCTAAGGCTAATTTATTTTCAGATTTGAATAATGTTCGTGAATATACATTACTTGATAAGCAATTTTCTAAATTTTATGGTTTTATACAAGAGGAAGTTGATGAATTACTAACAAAGGTGCCGACAAAAACTACTCCTGAGCATATCAAAGACTGGTATAATGGTTATAATTTTGGAGGAGAGATAATATATAACCCATGGTCAATAATGCTATGCCTTTCTAGCGAAGGTCAGCTGGATTATTACTGGTTAGATAGTGGTGGCACTTCGCTTATAGATAAAGTATTATTATCGGATGAAATACAGGAAGACCTACAACAGCTAGCAGCCGGCGGCAATATAGTATCACCTATTACTAAACAAATAAGCTTTTCTGATATAGAAAAACCAATAGGTTTGTTTAGTTTACTATTATTTAGCGGTTATTTAAATCCTGTTCTTATCAATGAGGAAGAAAATATATATGAATTATCTGCTCCTAATAAAGAAGTAAGACATATATATAAAACAAGAGTACTGAGGTGGGTAACAGATAAGCTAAAAATTGATAGTTCTAGATATTATTCTTTCATTAGTTTACTGCCTAACTGTCAAATAGAGGAATTTAAAGAAGGGCTACAAAGATTACTACGGGGGGCAACTAGCTTTTACCAAACAGGCGAAACAAAAGCTGAAGTATTTTATAGTGGTTTTATGTTAGGTTTAATAAATATGCTAACAGCAAGCCATGTAATAGATAGTGAAAAGGAAACAGGTAGTGGTAGAGCAGATATAGTTTTAATTCCTAAAGCAGGTAAGAATAATAATGCAATTATTATAGAATATAAAATAGCCAAAAAAGAAGAAGATTTGGAGCAGGTTGCCAAAGCAGGACTTGTACAAATTAATAACTTAAAATATGATGCTAAAATAAAAGAACATAGCCATGTTCAGAAAGTTATCAAAATTGCTATAGCTTTTTGTGGTAAAGAAGTAGCTCTGCAATATCAAATTGATAGTGTATCTTTTAATTAGATAGAAGATAACTTAGTTATTATGGCTTTCTATTAGTTTAGTATTTATTCTAATAGAATAAGAAGAATCTTGCCCAAGGTGTTTTTTTGCTAATTCTAAAGCATCTGCGAGAAATTTCCGTGCTTTTGCTTTATATATTGCTTTTTGACTTTGTGAGATTGAATTTTTAGCTTTTTGTATATAAATTTCACCAAGGAATTCTAGACATTTAAATTCATCGGTATGTTGCATTTTTTTGTCTATAGCCATCGATTTATAAAATAACTTTTCTGCTTCCTCAAGGTTGCCTTTAGCTAACTGTATCGCTGCTAAGTTTCTTATAACTCTAGCTGTTTTGGAGTGTTCATAACCATAATGATTTTTATATATAATAAGACTATTATTAAATAATTTTTCAGCTTTGTTATAGTTTTTTATTTCTTTATAGGTATATCCTAGATTTACTGCATTCCAAGCTACTTTAATGTGATCATTGCCATAATGTTTGCTGTAAATATTTAGAGCTTTTTGTAGTAAACTTATACTTTCTTTATATTGTTTAGTATTTTTATAAACAACTCCAAGATTTACCATTGTCCAAGCGATTTTAATATGATCATCTCCATAATAATTTTTATATATATTTAACCCTTGTTCTATAGATTCTTTAGCAGCTTCGTAATTACCTAGATGATTATTAATAATACCTAAATTTACTAAAGCCCAAGCAGTTTTAATATGATTTTCTTCGTAATGGGTTTTATAAATTTTTAATACGTCTTCAAACATAGTTTTAGCTTGATTATAAAGTCCTAAATGTTTGTAAATATTAGCTAAATGCAATAATGCACGTGCTGTTATAATGTTATTCTGTCCGTAAGTACTTTCGTATATATTATATGCTTGTTCTACAGTTTCTTTTGCTTTTTTATAATCACCTTTTTGTCTATATACATCACCTAAAATTATTAAAGATTCGGCGACACTAGAATGTTTTTGATTGTAATAATTTTGATTGATCTCTAAGCCTTTTTTGCTGTAGAAATTCGCTTTATTAAATTTTCCTATAAAAAGATAAGCTCTACCCAGTTCAGTATTAATGCTTCCTAAGACTTCGTCAGTCAGCAATTTATGGTGAGTTAGTAATTTTTCATTATGAGCGATAAGAATATTAATTATTGAAGTAGGATATTTTTTAAGTTCTGAATTCATATATTGTTTTAAAATAGCCGCAGCTTCTAAAGTAGACTTATTATTATATAAATCATAAGTGTTTATAAGATAATTTAAGATTATAGATTGGATGTCACGATGTAATGAAAAAGTAGAAAAATCTTGTCCTAAATAAGAGGAAGGGGTTGTAATAAATGAGATTTTATTTAACTCATGGATAAAGCTACTAACTGTTATTTCATCTCTAAAATTTGTTAAAAGATTACGAGGAATATTTTGAGAATCAAGTAAACTAATCAATAGAAATAAGTCTTTAAAATCCGGATTGATACTAATTATATCATGTAATGACAAAGATATTATACCGTATCTTGTCTTAGAGTAATCGTTTGTGTCTTGCAAAATACTTTCTTGTAAAGTCAAAAATTCTCTATCATACTTTGAAATATACTCTAAATATTTGTCGTAAGATATTTGAGTGTTTTGAATATAAAAAGCCGCAGCACTAACATCTAAAGGGAAAGAAGGAATATATTTTAAAAATTCTTTTATTTTATTGATATCATTATTTACAGAAAAATAACTTTTATTATTGTTAATTATATCAAGAAATAATTTTAGTTTTTCATCATCAGTTAAACTTTCAATAGTAACTACATTATCGCTTTTTATATAGCTGTTGCTTATTATATTACTATTTCTTGTAGTAATTATTATACGTCCTTTTCCCCAAATACTAGAGTTAAAAGGAAAATATTCTTGTATATTTTTAAATGATTCAACGTTGTCATAAATTAATAACCAATTAGAAAAGGTTTTAAGTTTCTTTTGCATAAATAAGAGAATTTTTTGTTCTCTAATTCTAGTATCTTCTATTTCACTAATGACTGCTAAATATTGTTCATCTTCTAAATTCTGACAAAGTACATTGGCAAGCTGCTCTATTGAAGATAAAAGAGTAGCTTTAGTTTCAGCGTTAATTTCCCAAATAACATTAGCTTTATGATTTTTGGCATATCGGCGGGCAATGGTAGTTTTACCTGTACCTCCAAGACCGTTTAATACTACCGTTTTAATATCACCGCTACCATTAAATATGGTATCAATTTTATTATTTATGTTAGGGCGGTTTAGTAATATATCATCATGTAATATAGAGAAATTAGAAGAAATAGTAAGCGTAGTATAGTTCTTCAAATGATTGTTTTTATAAGCAATAACTGTAGTAATAAGTATTACTAAGAAAATACAACTAAGTAGTAAGTATTTATGATTAAAAATAAAAAAGAATTTTCTAGCCGGTTTGTTGTCACTAGAATGTTGATGATTTTGAGATTCTTTAGAATAAGCATTTGCTAATTGTTTATCTGAATTTTTATAAAATAGTTCAAATTGATTAATTATTTTTTCTAAGGGTAGGGTAGGTAATAATAATGATAATATTTTGAAAATGGCTAAATAACGTTCCTTAAGGTTTGTATAATCAATAATATTTATTTGATCGATGCTTTTAAAAGCGGTTATATCAATATTCTTATCAGTTTTTAATAGAATAATTTTTTTAAATTTATGATTGTTACTTGTCTTATCTAAAATATTATGTAAATTAACTAGATTCTCGGTAGTTAAGAAAGCCGCTTGAATATTGTAATTATTTGGATCATTAGAGTGAGTATCTACTTTTATACCTGCATTGCTTAAGTATTTTATTAAGCTAGCTGAATCGTTGTAGTCATCATGATTAAGAATATCTAGTGTAATATCTTTAGGAGAAGTAAAAGATTTTGGTTTTTTAAGTTGTTCTAGGAAAAAATTATCGATATTTAAAAGAAAAAAATTTTGTTGTAATTCTTCATAATTTTCAGCTTTTGTAACAAAATCTATTATCGTTTCTTGAGAATTACATTTTATTTTAGACATTAAATTTTGTATATGCCCTTCAACCGTTCGGGGAGAAATAGCAAGAATAGAAGCAATTTTTTTAGTTTTCCTAGTATTAATAATACAAGATAATATGTCTATTTCTCTGCGAGTAAAATATATATCGTTTATAGAATTCATATTTTTTAGAATATTTAAAAAACAAAATTTAGATAAATTATGTAAAAACTCTAGTTCGTATTAATAATGTTTTTTATTTTAATTATATATGCTGCTTTGAACTTCCTTAAGTGCCTTTAACCAAAATTATCTTCATCATCCCATTCTTTTTTAAATTCCTTATAAGCGACAGATATATCCATTTCTCTTTTAATATTATATACCTGCCTATTTAAGTTCTTTAAATATGTTCCTACTTGCATGTGAAATATGTTATTGTCTCCCCTAAAAGCAGCTAAATAACCATTTAGTTCTTTAAATTTATCCATAACCTCATTTAATTTAGTTTCACATTTTCTAACTCTTTCGTTTAACATTTCAATATTTTCTTCTATCAATGTCATATACTATCCCTCCTATTTTTATATTTCTTTATTCTTTTTAACTCATATTTTCTTTAGCAATAATTGAAGTAAAAAGGGCAAACTCATAATTAAGTTCACGGCAATATTTTTCTATTACTGTAAAAAACTTTTCACTTGCATAATCTTTAATGAATTTATTTGGTGCCTTAAGTAAGAGCCGGTTACTTAAGGCATAATCTTCCTCTAACTGCGACAACAATATCTTATTTCTAAGCCAAAATAATTAGTAAGTAATCCTCTAACTTGTTGCCATACCATTTTAGAATGTTTATAAGCTTTGCTTTTAAATTTTGTGTATTCTTGCTTTGATTATTAAAATTATTTTTTTGACTTTCAGAATTTTTGTTATTTGGAGATATGGGGAAGTTTTGAAAAATCTTAAGCCTATAATTATTTTGGAATTTCCTTTTAATAAGTTTTAATTCGTCAAGTCTTATTATAGCTCTACGAATGCGTTGTTTATTATAGTTAAATTTCATTTCAAAATGTTCGTAAGATGTTCGCCAACTATATCCTGAAAACTTTGAAATAACTTTCTTAAAACTTGTCGTATAATTACGTATTACTTTAGACCTGTACCGATAAACAATCTCTGATAATATAGAAATTGCATTATGGACAGGTCTAGCATTACCACTAGCCGTTTGCGTCCTTGTAGTAATTATGTAATACCATTGAAGTGGTACAATATTTCTTATACTTAAAAACTCTTTAGATGTGATTCTTTCCTTGCCTATCTTTAGGCTTTTTGTTATGTTCATAGACGTATTATATTTTTATTACATTGATGTTAGGTCAATAAATATATGAACTTTAGTCAGCGAATTATTTACTGATCTTGTTTAATTCTAAAACGTAGTTCTACTTCATATTTTACGTATATCTACGTAATTATTTGTACGTATTAATACGATTACACAGATACTATTGTTGTTCTACAAAAAATAGTCTTTTAGTAGAAAAATCTTTTTTTAAATGTAATTAATAGATATTTTTATCACATATATTAATTTATTACATTGTAATAGATGTTAAAGGTTAATTAAATGTCTTATGTAAGATTGAAAAAAAACATAGAAAATTTTCTGAAGGAAAATAACTATAATATTTTAGAATTAGAAAAAAAAGCTTCTGTTAAAAGAGGGAATATATCAAATATTCTTGAAGGTAAATCAAAAAGACCTTCTGCTGAATTATTGCAATCAATTGCGAATGTATTTTGTGTAACAGTAGAGGATTTATTAGATAATAATTCTGTTCTACCTGCTTTATCTGTAAATGATCTAGAATTAATTACTAAGCTTACTCAAGCGGCATCTACTCAAATAATAAATCTTAACCTTAATTTAACGTATGCAGAGTTAACAAGCATAATTAAAAAAATGTATAACTACCATAAAGATGCACAAAAAATCGAAGTAGATGAAACTTTTCTAAAGTGGTTCTTAAAAAATAGACATGCTTTATAAATATTGCCTTTAATCAAAACATTTTAGTTTTAAAATCTCTATACTCCGAGGATGTTCTGCCCCAAATTTTTCCATATGTTGATTATGAAATTTGCTATACCAATGTTTATTAGGTAATTTACAAGCTGCTTTTGTTGCTGATAAATACATATAACTTATTTCATCTATATTTTTCATATTTCCCCGGTAGTTATTATAATATATTACTTCGGCAGCAGTATAAGATTCGACAGCTTTTTCATTTTCTCTTAATGCTGCGAGTGCATCACCTTTAGCCACATATGCTCTAGCTAATTGTGTATCTGTTGAGGTTGTAATATTCTTATTATTTCTACTAACATCATTAACAAAGATTGTTTCAGCCTCTTTAGCATACTCTAAAGCTTCTTTAGCTTTTCCAAGCCCTAGCTCTGCTCTAGACATTTGGACAAAAATACGAGCGAACACTTCATGCTCCTCTTGTTTTACAGGCTTATACATTTTATATACTTGTTCTGCTTGTTTATATGCTTCTTGATATCGACCTATAGAGTTTAAAATTTCTGCTTTTAGTAAATATGGTTGCGTATAAGCAAAGTCATTAATAGGTAATCCTAGCTTTACCTCTACATCTATGCAATTATTAATTTGCTCTAAAGCTAAAACATATTGTCCGTTAAAACAAAATAACCTTGCTTTAACAAAATACAAAAAACTAATATCGGATTTATCCACAAGTTTATTCTCAAACATATATTCCATAAGTTGAATATATGTCTCTGCTTTTTGAAGATTTCCTAAATGAATATTGCCTATTGCTAAATTATAATATATATTATTTTTTACAGTTTCTGCACCTTGGACACTATCTAATACCTGATTAGCTTTTAAGTAATACTCTAAAGACTTATTCCGGTTTGCAGCTTTATGTATATAATATGCTCCTATTGCACCTAAATATCTTACATATATCTGCTTTTCATTATTATTCATTAACCACAATTTGAATTTTCCTTCCCCGTCATTTTTATTAAACCAATCAATCATTTTTTTAACATTATAATAATCAAAAATATTAAAGTAACTATTAAGACTATGAAAAGCTAAATCCATCCTTCTATAAATAGATACATTATATTTTTCTGAATTTTTAAAAATAATACTTAAATTTTCCCTAATAGTTTTTTTATTTTGAATAATCATTTCCTCGTTTATGCTAACGGGCATAGAAGAGACAAATTTAACTATAATCTCTTCTAAATAATTTCTGTTATTCTTTGCTTTACTCATTTCCAATATTTTTTTGCTTATTACATCATGCGTTTCAAATACTGGATTAGTCTCATTAGGCTCAATATTAGAAATTAAAGCAAATTTAGAAAGTTGATAAATATCGTCATCTAAGCTATTCTTATTATCAGTAATAAAATTTAGTAGTTCTTTTGAAAAGCTTTGGTTGTTTATTAAAGCAATCTTACTTAATAATCTGTTAGCACTTGGCTTTAATTCATTAATAACAAGTTTCATATTTAGCCCAATTTTATCATTAGAGATGCTAATCTTTTTCTTATATTCTTCTATACTTAACCCTTTTACTTGATTTAATAACTGTGTTCCTTGAACCATAAGTACTGGGTAACCTTCAAATTCTTGTACTAAAAACTCTATTATCGCTGGATTTTCATTTTTTAGAATATTTTGCAATAAAGTTAGAGAGTCTTTTTTGTTAAAACTACTCATTTTGATTATATTAGGTAATAATTCACTATCTTGTGAACAAAATATAATATTACCGTTATGTTCCCAATTAATAAACTCTTCTATTTTCTTATTTTCTTTTATTTTTAAGTTATCAAAAACTAGTAACCATTTATCTTTACTTGCTAGGTAAGATATTAATTCCTTTCTTATTACACTTACGTTATCGGGGATTACAGGCGAATCTGCTTGAGTATTAATAGTTTTGGCAAGTTTTAGTAATTGCCCATCAATATCTAGATTGCAATCAATAAACCAAATAATATCATATTTATCTTTATTCTCATAAGCATACATTCTAGCAAGCTGGGTTTTACCCATTCCACTTACTCCAACTACGCTAGCTTGTCTATATTTAGCCAAATTATCTTGTAGTAATACTAATTGTTTAATATGATCAACAAAATAATTAACCGGTATAACTAAATTAGAGATTTGACTTTGAGCAAATATATTATTACTCAGCAAAATTATTACAGTTATTAATATATATCTTAGCATTTTTGATACTTTACTAAATAGATGAAAGCCTTATAAGATGGTTTAAAAAATATATACTTTATAAATATTGCCTTTAATCAAAACATTTTAGATTTAAAATTTCTATACTCCGTGGGTGTTCTTGTCCAAACTTTTCCATATGCTGATTATGAAATTTGCTATACCAATGCTTGTTAGGTAATTTACAAGCTGCTTTCGTTGCCGCTAAATACATCTTGCTTATTTCATCTACATTTTTCATGTTTTCATGATAATTATTATAATATATAATTTCTGCTGCCGCATAAGATTCAACAGCTTTTTCATTTTCTCCTGATACCAATAATGCATCACCTTCAGCTACAAATACTTTAGCTAAATCTGTATCAGATGATGCAATAAGATTATTATTATTTCTACTTGTATCATTAATAAAGATTGTTTTAGCTTTCTCTGCGTACTCTAGGGATTTTTTGACTTTTCCAAGCCCAAGTTCTGCTCTTGACATTTGAGTAAAAATACGACCAAATGCTTCATTGTCTTCCTTTGTTATTGATGCATGAGCATCATATAATATTTGCATTAGTTTATAAGCCTCTTGATATTCAGAAAGTGAATTCAATATTTCAGCTTTTAACAAATAATTATTTGAAAGAAATAATATATCATCAAGTTTGATACTATTAGCTTGATGATAAATTTTAGAAATTTCCATTATTTCTTTATTACATTCTTCTAGAGCTTTTTGCTCATTACCTATAACGTGATATAACCCTGATTTCATTATACGTACAACTTGCCCTAAACCAGTAAAATTAGGATTTTGCTCTATTTTATTGATTATATCTTGGGCTTCATCGGTTTGACCTAACGAAACATAAATATTGGCTAAATTGTAGAGTACATTACTTTTGATAACATAATAACCTTCTACTTTGTCTAATACATGTTTTGCTCTCAAAGAATATTCTAAAGCTTTGCTCCAATTTGCAAATTTAGTTTTATAATATCTAGCCATAGTTGCTAAATATCTAGCATAAAATACTTTTTCTTCATTATTCATCAACCATAATTTATATTTTCCATCTTTATCGTTTTTATCAAACCAGTTAAATAATTTTTCTGCTTCATAAAACTGAAACGTATTAATATAGTTTACGAATAATTGTAAGTTAATGGGTAATAACTCGTAGATACTAAGCTTAAAAAATTGTTGGTAGTCGGAAATAACTTTTAAATTTTCATTTATTGTTTTACTAGGTCTTACTTTTGTTCCACGCATCAGTGTTATTATATTCTGAGTAATTTTATTGATAATACATTCTAAATTATTCTTATTATTTTGATACCCATTCATTTCTATTATTTTTTGAGCTATAATATCATGCATTTCAAATACTGGGTTAATTTCGTCAGAATCAATATTAGAAATTAAGGCAAATTTAATAAGCTGATAAATATCATCGTCCAAACTATCTGTATCATTGGTAATAATATTCAAAAGTTCCTTTGAAAAACCTTGATTGTTAAGCAAAGCTATTTTGTATAATAAATTCTTAGTGTTTGGCTTTAATTCGTTAATAACGAGTTTCATATTTAGCCCGATTTTATCATTAGAAACTTTAATTTTTTTCTTATATTCTTCTATACCTAAATCGTGAACTTGATTTAGTAATTGTACACCTTGAACCATAAGTATGGGATAGCCCCTAAATTCTTGTACTAAAAATTCTATTAATGCTGGATTTTCATTTTTTAGAATATTTTGTAATAAAGTTAGAGAATTTTTTTTATTAAAACTACTCATTTTGATTATATTAGGTAATAACTCACTATCTTGAGAACAGAATATAATATTACCGTTATGCTCCCAATTAATAAGTTCCTCTAATTTTTTATTCTCATTGATTTTTAAATTATCAAATACCAATAACCATTTATCTTTGCTTCCTAAGTAAGTCATTAATTCCTTTCTTACTATATTAGTGTCGTCGGAAATTACTGGTGAATTTGCTTGAACATTAATGAATTTGGCAAGTTTAAGTAATTGTTGGTTAACATCAAGATTGCAATCAATAAACCAAATAATATCATATTTATCTTTATTCTTATAAGTATACATCCTAGCAAGCTGGGTTTTACCCATTCCACTTACTCCAACTACACTAGCTTGCCTATATTTAACCAAATTATCTTGTAGTAATTCTAATTGTTGAACATGATCAATAAAATAACTAACCGGTGTTATAAGGTTAGATATTTGACTTTGAGCAAATATATTATTACTCAATAAAATTATTATAATTATTAATGTATATCTTTTCATTTTTGATATTTTGCTAATTTTATTATCTTATTATCCGTTGGCTTTCTAACTACCGGCTGCTTTAGCATAATTTCTATTATATTTTTGTTATTACTATTTGATATTTTATAACCCAACTCATGCCTTTTTAATGATTCAAATATTTTTCTGCAACCTAATAAAAATACATCTATATTTTGCGAATAAATATTATCTGATAAATTTATCATCGACTGTTCAGTCAATGGAAAACTATCATAAGAAATAATTAATTTTGTTTCTTCAAATATAACAAGTAATACTTTGGGAGTGTTACTTTGATCGTCTATAAATATAAATATGTTGTTTATTAAACTAAAAATTAGTTGTACAAAAACATGGTGAGTACAAGTTATTTTTAATTTTTCTAACTTTTTTTCAAATATCATAGTTATATAAGTTGAGTGCTTAGCAAAATAATTCTTTATATTTATAATTAACTCTTCTAATTTTATCTCTTCTTCACTAAAACCATTAAAACAAATAGGAAATAAACAATAATTATTTCTAGTTTGATCTATGCTTAATATATTATCATCTTCAAGATATAAATGTTGTTTTAGATATTCTGTGTTTGATTTTTGTATAAAAAATTCTTTTAATTCTTTAGAAGCCTGTATACTTAATAATAACGCTTGATTCTCTTTATCTATTTCATACAGCTTATTATTTAATCTTTGAATTTGTAAAAAATGATTATTTCTATATCTTAAATAAATGTATAAAATTATAGAAATTACAATTGAAGAAACTATTACACTGAGAAATAATTTTTTGTATATTTCATTAATATTCTTAAAATAATAAGCAGAATTTTGTTTAATACCAATTTTTGCTAAAAGATGTATATTTTTACCTATAGTATAATTTTCTTTTAATTGATATTCCGTATTACTTGAATTATTTTCAATTAAGCTATTATTATTTAAAACAATTCTGTAAATAAGATAGTTTGGTAATAACTGATCGATTGTTTCTCTTAAAGCTTGTAGGTCAAAAATTAACTCTTCCTTAGAATTTTGAATATAAATAGTAAATTGATTAATTACTATAATGTCACCTATAATATTGCTTATTCTATTTTTAAATGATAATTCTTTCCGTAGTTCTTTATTAATATTTTTCAGCAAAAAAAATTTTTTGTCGATTATAACTGGATTTAAAGCAACTTCTAAGTCTCTTGATAGTAAACTAATAATGTTATGCTGAAAAATTTTTAAGGATGATATAGTTTTTTCCTGTTGTATATTATAAATGCATAAATACGTACCAAAATTGAGAAATAAAAATCCAGTGATAGCTATTATATAGGGATAAAACCGCTTTATTGTATGGTGCATTTATTACTACTATTACTTAGATATAATAAAAACAAAAACGTCTTATTAGATAACATAAATTATAACTACTGCTAACCCAAATATTGGCAGTGCTTAAATAGCATTAAAAATCTATGGTTTTTCTACCAAAAGTCAATAGAAATTTTATTTGAGATAAGAAAAAATGAAGAATTAATAAAATGCTTCATTGAGGTAAAAAAAGAATAAACGCATAAATTTTAAGAGGGGGTAGGGTATTTCATAACCTGTTTTAGCTACGGGAGTACTTTTCTCTGTAAATAAGTTAATTAGAGGTAAAATGCAAGTATAGAGCTTATAATAAGTGTACAGAAATTTTTAATAATTAACTTGCATAATAAGATTGAAATACTGTATAAGTTTTTAAAAAAAGTAAAAAACTTGTAGCTATTACAGAAACAAGTTTTTTACTTTAATTAAAAGAGTATTTATGACAAATATTAACACTGAATCTAATAATATAGAACATTATTATGAACAAGCAAATATGTTAAGTGAACGAAATGACTATGAAGAAGCAATAGAGCTTTTCGATAAAGTAATAGAACTTGATCCTAATCATTTTGAAGCTTATTATAACAAAGGTTATGCTTTAGAAGGATTAGGTTATACTTCAGGTGATATAAATAAGTTTCTTGAAGCAATAAAAGCTTATGATAGAGCCATAGAGATTAAACCTGATTATACTATAGCTTATCAAGCTAAAGGAATTCTTTGGAAAACTATAGGTGATATAGAATCAAGAAAAGCTTTTGGTGAATTTTATAAATTACGTCCTGACAGGCGTAAGTTATCAGCTACTCAAGATGAGCAAGAAATAAATAAGAGGATATGCAAACTCTCTTCTGTTAATTCACTTTTTACTTATCACCCTCAATAAAATATATAGTTGTCTGACTCACATTAGTAATGGACTTTAAAAAGGTTCATTACTTTATTACCCTCAATAATTTCTTATTACTTACCGTTCTTTATTGATAAATATTAAATTATTTTTATCCTGCATTTATCTATTATATTTCTTAAGAATTTTCTAAATTTTTGTAATAATCCATAATTCTTCACATTAAATCTATAACTATTTTTATATAAATATCTTTCTTGAACTGCTGCTTAATGACTACAAAAGAAAGAATTTTTCTTAGCATTAAGAATACAAAATATCATGTCTATTTTTCTCAATAATTTCATATATCAGATACACGTAAAAGTTACGTGCGTAGTTTTTACGTGTATTAACCACCTTAAACTTAATGCAATCTATTTATCAGATTACCCCTTGTAGGTTTGCTATGAAGAATATTAAGCATGAAGATAACAATTTATATAAAGTCTGCAAAATTAAGGAGAAATATAACGGCTCTAATACAACGTTAATAGAACTAAAATGCATAGGAGCTAGAGGATCATTTTTTTGTTTATCTGAAGATTTAAAATTTTTTAAGAACAAACTACCTAAGGAAGATATTAAATTCTTGCGGAAATTAAAGTTAATTAAGTAAATTAATTAGACGTACATATATGAACATAGTAAAAAATCTTACAACAAGTAAGGAAATAGTCATTCCAGAAGAGATTTTGGGTAGCGGAAATTTTATACCGCATCAATGGTATCACATAATTACCACAAAGTTTGTAACGAATAAAGGAGAAACAAGACCTGATAATAATGCAATAACAATATTGTCAGAAATTGTTTACTGGCATCGTTTACAAGGCGGTAACTTTAATAGATTTGATCAGCAAGAACTAAACATACATTTTATTAGGGATGCTTGGCAAACTTCTTATGAGCATTTTGAGAGAAAATTTAACTACAATAGGCAACGTGTTCGCAGAGCATTAATTAGACTAGAAGAATTAAACTTAGTAAGACGAGAATTTCACATAGTCTCTCTGAAGGGACAAAAATATCATAATGTTCTAGCTTTACGTTTAAATATAGAACAGCTTAAAATATATTGTATAGAATATTTAAATAACACAATTTTAAATTCTGACAAGGATACATCTTTAAAAAATTTCTCAAAAGGAAAAAGCGATAAATTGGCTGCTAACAATAATGTAGCCTGCTGTCTACAAAATGATACCCCCTCTCTACAAAAGTTGAATATATATAAGATTAATAAAGAGAATAATAATAAAAATCTAGATATAAGCTATGCATCTGATTTTTTAAAAAATGAAAATGAAATTTTTTCAGAACAAAGCGAGCCTAAATTTTCTGAAAAAACAAAATCGGTTTTAAAAGGACAAAGAGCTTCAAGTTATTCAGAATTTACTGATGAAGAATTAGAGCAAATCAAGGTGCTATCTAGCAGAGACTATAACCTGCAAGCTATAAAAAAGATTAGAGAAAAAATAAATTGGAAAATAAAGAAGTTATTCCCCTCACGATATCACTTAATGCAGTATTGCATAAGCTTTACAGCCAAAGAAATTACTTCTGAAGATATTTTAAACAGAGAAGATTTTAATTTTATTCGTAATGATGAAATAAGCAAAAAGCAGCAACAGCAAGAAGCCTATTTAGAAGAAATCGAAGAAAGTAAAGAGATTAGTAAACCTGCTCAATTAAGACGCAAGGTAGCGGCTATATTTGAAAGAGATTTATCTTGTAAGCTGCTTAAAACTTGCAAATTTAATAGAGTGCGAGACGATTTATTTCTAGTTACGTTAGATTACGCTTGTAGTCTTACTCCAACACAGGAAAAAATATTATCTAATACTATTAAATCAGTCTACGGCAAAATCAATATAAACTATCAAATTCAAGGAAAAGAAGGAGTTACAACCTCTGTAAATTCCTCTGACGCTATTTCATCAAATAATGAAAATATTTCTAACTACCTGCCTCACCCTCAAAATCTTTCCGAAATTACCTCTGAAGTTGTCATAGCCGACAATAATACTAGTTCCGTATGGGAATATATCAGAAATCAATTGATAAATTATTTTGAAGATGAGGGACAGGCTTTAGATAGAGCATGGTTTTCTAAACTTGTATCGGAAGTAAAAGAACGCACGCTAGTAATTAAAGCTCCTAGCAGTTTTATTAGAGATTATGTGAGTAATAGGTTCGGAAGATTAATAGAGAAATACAGTAAGCAGTTAAATTATGAATTCAATATTTACGATTCAATCATAACTAATTAGAGAAGCATTATATGAGCGAAAATTTAAACCGAATTATTAAGCAGGGTGTTAAACCAAAGAAAAAATATAAAGACGGTGAGAAAAAAAACGTAAAAGTAATAAGGAAATTTTATGGATCGGCAGAATTAAAAGACATAGCAGAAAAGTTTGCGGTGCTTACTAAGCATTTTACCGAGTTCTCAGGAGCTTGTTTAGAGGAGCTTAGAAAGATACAAAATTTAACCAATCATATATACGACTTAAATGAAAAAATGGATCAGATAATGATTGATAGAAAGCTTAAGAGGAAAATAGAAAGTGGTAGGGCTTTTGATTTTGATGAAGACGAGCATGAAGAAGAAAGCTGGAAATTATGGAAAGGGATAACAAAGGATTAATTAGGTAAAGAGAGTAATCCGTATGCAAAAAAATCCAAATCAAACTTTATATTGGTCATTATCAAAACCTCTTAAATATATGGGGTTAACGTTAGATGAATGGGGCGTAACTTTACTTGGTATTATTCCAGGTATCATATTTTTAAATAGCGGAGTTTTAAACCTAGGATTTGTTTTTTTTATTCTAGGGATTGTTTCTTGTTATGCATTTAAAAAATTCAAGAAATTATCGGAAAATTTTTTACTTAAAAGTTTTTTGGTAGCTAAAGGCATATTGCCGCCGCCTAAAAATTACCCTGCGTTATTACATAAAAAAGTAGGTAGATAATTTATGGAACATTTATTTAAACAAAGCTCGCTACAAGAGATTGTTAGATACAATAAGTACTTACTTATTACATCGGCATTACTTGCGTTAGCTCTTTTGATATCAACTATATCGCTTGTAACTAAAGAAGAAAAATGGGTGTTAGTGCCGGCATTAGAGCCTGATCGCCGCATGATTATCTCCTCAAAAACTTACAATGAAACTTATCTACGTGAATGGGCAATTTTTGTAATGAAAGAGTTATTTACCACGTCGCCTGAAGAAGTAGAGAAGCAAGTAGCGGATATGAAAGTGATATCTCGAAATAGTCCGTCTCTTGAGAAGTTTTTTGAAGAGCATTTGAAATTTGTTAAAGGCTCAAACGTATCATCCGTATTTTTTCCAAAGAAAGTTAAGATAATAAAAGAGGGAGTAATAGTGGAAGGGACATTTCGTTATTGGTTTGGAGCTAGCAAGGATTTTGCATCAGAGAAATCTTATATTTTAGAGTTTAAAAGAGGGAAGAACGGGTTGTTATTACTAACTAATGTAGAGGAGCAAAAACAATGAACATAATAAGTAGTTTTTCAAGATTTTTAAGAGATTCTTATAGGTTATCAAGGCAAGCAATAATAACGATATTCACTGTAGTAGTCCTGATTACATGGCATAGCGGGAATAGTTACGCAGTAGGTTATGCATTACATAATGATTCCATTTTGGAACTTGAAATAGCAAGAGACGCTCCTACTAGAATTATTATAGAGAACGAGAAAATAAGCGACATTTTCGTACATCCGGCGGAATCTGCTGAGGCAGTAATTCATAGTTCAGGATGTCTTTTTATATTACCGCAAAAAGAGAATGGTAAAATTTATATAACCCTTATAGGAGAGAGCGGTACTACGCAAGATATTGCATTGCGTTTTGTTAAGAAGCAACCAAATCCAATTAGGTTATTAAAGCTTGAATGGACAAAAGATAATCAAATCATTAATAAAAAGGAGAAGTGAAATGGAAAAAGATAACTATAGAGATAACGATAATTATAACAAATGCGAAAATAGCAAAACCTCCGTGAGTACTAGAATTATAGTTGTAGCTATAATGTGTTTAGCAATTTTGTATATTTTACTTCCCGAAAATACATTTGCAACTTCCATTGAGGCTTATATAGGCAATGCAGATGTAGTTACTAAGAAATTTAAAACATTTGCATTATCGGGGGCTACCATACTTGCAGCTATTGTAGCAGTACTTAAAGGAAATATTAAGATTGCAGGAGTAATGGTATCTATCGGTGTGATACTAGGTATGTACTTACAGTGGGTTCAAGAAGGTATGAAAGTTTTTTAAATTTAAAATCCGTAAATATCGATTGAACTAAGAATTAACATAGTAAAAGTAGCTATTATGGAAGAAAAAAATAAGAAAGCAGAAGCCTCTAGCTTTAGAAACTCTATAAAACAAAAAGATATATTAACAGAGAAAATAAAGAACCTTATTAGTTTTTTAAAAGAAAAGCCGACTGCTTTCTTAGTAGTTACCGGATTTAGTCTTATCTTTTTGTTTTGGTTATTTTCAGGTTCTGAGCCTGAGCAACTTAAAAGAGATAGCCAAGATTTTAAAAAGTTAGAGGAGCGTCCTATAGCAGGTGTTGAGTCTGCCGTTGATCCAAGAGTGCGTTGGACGGAGGAACTACTTGAGGCACTTAAAGGAGTTAAGTCCGAATTAGAAATATTGATAGAGAAAAAAACTAGTGAAAGCACGGAAGAGCTTCATAACGTAGTAGAGAGATTAGATATACTTGAAGAAGGATATTTAAATACTAATGCTATAAAAATAGAAGACGATAAAACAATTAATTCTAATCAAAGTTCTAAACCTATTTATACTCTGCCGCCAAAACAGTTAAAACATGTACAAAGAGTTGGAGTAACGATAAAAAAAGATGTTAAAGATTATATTACTTCAGGAGCATTTGCAAGGGCAGTACTTCTTAGCGGAACGGTTGTCGGAACAGGAGCGTCAGGAGCTGATTCACCCAAACCTATAGTAATGCGTTTAGTAGATAAAGCTATTTTTTCTAAGAAGCTTTTTACTGAGCAGGTGAAAGAAGCAATACTCCTTGGATCATGCAGCGGTAATATTTCGTCAGAAAGAGCTGAATGCCGCATTGATACGTTATCGCTGCTTAATAGTAGTGGTGATATTATAGAAAAGCATCAAGTAGAGGGGTGGGTATTTGGCGAAGATGGTAGGGCAGGTATTAGGGGAGTTGTGGTAGATCGCTCTTCTGAAATAGCAAGAATGGCAGTATTTAACGGCATTCTTAGCGGTATGGCACAATTCTTTCAAAATCAAGCAACTAACGGCGTATACCCAATCTCGCCGATTACCGGTCAGCAGAATCCTTTAAGGGCAAATGATTCATTAAAAGCGGGAGCGTATTCGGGGGTAGGTAATGCACTTGAAAAGCTTGCTGATTTTGCTATCAAACGTGCTGAGCAGATGAATCCCGTAATAGTAGTTGATTCAGGAAGGGTAGTAGATGTGGTATTTAGAAAAGGAGTTGATTTAATGCATGATAGCGATAATCAAATAACTCCAATACAGCCGCCTACTCAGACAGATTATAGTAATACTACACCTAATAGAATTCATGGTATAGGTGACAATAATTATGCAAGCTCCGCTACTTCTAGCTCGTCTGTAACTTCATTTTCTAAAACCTCAAGAAAAACTAAATTACAGGAAAAATTTACTCCTGATGATGAATATTTAGAAGAGGAAATTAATAAACTATCAAGCGAAGAGGGTTTCTAATGAAAAATATATTTTTATTTTTAAGTGTAATGCTTTTGATGTCAGGTTGTAAGTTAATGCCTTATCAGAGCGATTTTGATTGTAAAATTCCGGTAGGACAGAAATGCAAATCTTTATACGAAATAAACAAAATGGCAGATGCTGGAGCATTTGATCCGGAGCTTCAGAATAATAAAGAGAAAGTAATTATTTGTCGTAGTTCATCAAAAGTTTGCAAGGTAAGAAGTATTAAACGATCAAGAACCTATTAGCTTGAAAATGAGTAATGTTAACCTGCTAATTAAGTAATAGTCAATAAAGAATAAACGAGAAAATATATGAAAGCACATATACATAAGGATTTTACAAGAGAGTCGCTTTCAAAGCATTTTGTATATGAATCATATGATGAGGAAACAGAGTTTTTCTTTAACAGGGGTTCAGTAGGTTTTGTTTTATTCGGCTGGGCTTTGGTAGGTGCAAATCTGCAAGCTCAGAATGAAATAGAAGAGTTTTTAAAAAGTGAAGAAAACTTACCTGCCGGAAGCAGCATGCAAGTGTTAATGATAGGTAGTAGTAGGATTGATGAGTTTTTAATTAATTGGCAATCTTATAGACGAGGTGAGATTTTTTGTGAACTTGCCAAGAAACGAGTTGAGTTTTTACGTCAAAAGGCAATAGAGGAGGGGACAATAAAAGATATTGTATTATTGATTTCAATAACTGTGCCAAGCCTTAATGCTGATCTTAACGAAATGGATAGTAGACGAGAAGCGTTAAAAAATACTTTTAGCTCTATTGGACTTAAAACAGAAAACGTC
The DNA here is from genome assembly GCA_020404465.1 of Rickettsia endosymbiont of Omalisus fontisbellaquei. Taxonomy (GTDB): domain Bacteria; phylum Pseudomonadota; class Alphaproteobacteria; order Rickettsiales; family Rickettsiaceae; genus Rickettsia. The sequence continues at coordinate 368 of DYDV01000011.1, read as the reverse complement.
AATGCAGAAAAACTTTTAACTTTTGTAAGAATTATTTTCGGATGGAGTGAAGAAGAACATGAGGAAATTAATCCGCATGAAATATTATCAAGACAAGTATTACCGAGAGATTTTGCTCTTTATGAAGATGATAATTTGGTAATGCTTAATGAAAGCCATGCCTTTATTGCACTAGAAGCCGCTAAAAGACCTTCAGAGTGGCGATTATCTTTGATGGACTTATTTCTAGGCAATGAGATGAGGAAAGGAGAATATATTAAATCTAATTTTCTTATTCATTTTGGATTGCAAATACTACCGAATCAATTATCTGCAAGAAGTACGGCAATTACTAAAAGAGAAGCATTAGGACGCAATATTGCAGCGGG
>DYDV01000010.1 GCA_020404465.1 Rickettsia endosymbiont of Omalisus fontisbellaquei | reverse complement strand
TGGATTTGAGTTTATTAAAAGCATTTAGTTTTTCTTCTAGATTACTTTTTTCTCGCAGTAATTTTTGAGCATTAACCTGATCATTCCATAAACTCGGATCGGCTGCTAATTCTTCTAGCTTTTCGAGTCTTTCAGTTGATGCTTCAACGTCAAAGTGACCTCCAAAGTAGTTCTAAAGACTGCTCAATTTTTTTCACATAATTTTCTATTTCGGCTCTCATTATTTTTTCCTGTTATAAATTTCGATTTTGTTATATATTACATGTCATTCCCGCGTAGGCGGGAATCCAGTAAAACATATAAAAAACTTGTTTTTTATATGTTTATTTTACCTACTTATGTAAGTAAATACTTAATATTAAAGATTGTTTTTTCTGGATTCCCGCCTACGGGGGAATGACAAAGGCGATAACCCCAACAAACAAACGCAAATTATATCACAATAATTATGAATAATCAAAAATATATACGGAACTTCTCAATAATCGCCCATATTGATCATGGTAAATCTACTTTAGCAGATAGGTTAATTGAGCATTGCGGCGGTTTGCAGGCTAGGGAAATGAGCCAGCAAGTGCTAGATTCGATGGATATCGAAAAAGAGAGAGGCATAACTATTAAAGCACAAACCGTACGGCTTGTATATAAGGCTAAAGACGGTAACACTTACTATTTGAATCTAATGGATACTCCTGGGCATGTCGATTTTGCTTATGAGGTTAGTAGGTCACTCGCTGCTTGTGAAGGCTCGTTATTGGTAGTTGATAGTACGCAAGGAGTAGAAGCCCAAACGCTAGCCAATGTTTATCAAGCGATTGAAAATGATCATGAAATTTTGCCGGTACTTAACAAGATTGATTTACCCGCTTCCGAACCTGAACAGGTTAAGCAGCAGATAGAGGATATAATCGGAATCGATGCAAGTGAGGCTGTGCTAATCTCTGCTAAAAGCGGTATAGGTATTGATTTGGTTCTAGAGGCAATAGTAAATAAATTACCTCCACCGAAAGAAAGTAGTACGGATATCTTAAAAGCATTGCTTGTCGATAGCTGGTATGATCCATATCTTGGTGTAGTTATTTTAGTACGAATTATTGATGGAACTTTGCGTAAGAATATGCGGATTAAAATGATGGCTACAAACTCGGTTTATACAGTTGAGAATGTTGGCTATTTTACTCCTAAAAAACATATTTCGGATGTTTTGCATGCAGGGGAAATCGGCTTCTTTACTGCCTCTATAAAGCAGGTAGCGGATTGTAAAGTTGGGGATACTATCACTGATGAGAAGAAACCTTGCGAGCAAGCATTGCCCGGCTTTAAGCCGAACTTACCTGTAGTGTTTTGTGGACTTTATCCAACGGATAGTTCAGAGTTTGAGCATCTAAAGGATTCGCTAGCTAAATTACGGCTTAATGATGCCAGTTTTGAGTATGAAATGGAAAGTTCTTCAGCACTTGGAGTAGGCTTTAGGTGTGGCTTTTTAGGGTTACTACATTTAGAGATAATCCAAGAACGTTTAAGTAGGGAGTTTGATTTAGATTTAATCACCACCGCTCCAAGCGTAGTATATAAAATCCATATGCGGGACGGTGAGAGTTTGGAAATTCATAACCCTGCAGATTTGCCTGATTTGCAAAAAATCGAGTCAATGGAAGAGCCATGGATTAAGGCAACTATAATGGTACCTGATGAGTTTTTAGGTACGGTATTATCGCTTTGTACAGAAAAAAGAGGAGTGCAACTTGATCATAGCTATATAGCAAATAGAGCTAAAATAGTTTATAAATTACCGCTAAATGAGATAGTTTACGATTTCTACGATCGTTTAAAAAGCTGCTCTAAAGGTTATGCAAGTTTTGAATGGCAAATGGATGTTTATGAACCTTCAGAGCTTGTTAAGCTTGGGATTTTAGTTAATGCAGAGGCGGTTGATGCACTGTCGACAATCGTACATCGCTCTCGCGCGGAGCAGCGTGGTAGGGCGTTATGCGTAAGGTTAAAGGACTTAATACCGAGACAGCAGATCGATATAGCAATTCAAGCAAGTATCGGTAGCCGTATTATTGCTCGTGAGACTATTAAAGCACTACGTAAAGACGTTTTATCTAAGTGTTATGGAGGTGATATAAGCCGTAAACGTAAGCTACTTGAGAAGCAAAAAGCAGGTAAAAAGAGAATGAGACAGTACGGTAATATTGAAATCCCACAATCTGCTTTTATCGCAGCGTTGAAAATAGGTGATGAGTAAACTTTTTTTTATTTTGTATAAAGAAAACGCTAGACGTTATAGAAAAGATTTGTTATAAGAAGTTATCTAAATTTTTTTAGAAACTTCTATGTTCCTCGGTAGCTCAGTGGTAGAGCAAACGGCTGTTAACCGTTCGGTCGCTGGTTCGAGTCCGGCCCGGGGAGCCATTCCTCGATTTTCGACAAATTTACGAATGAATCAAACGGCGAATGCAGCATAAAGTCAAGCTTTTTGCCTGTTAATTTAATTGTCGAAAACACAGTTTTTATTAGGCGTCTTTTTCCTGGGGCATTCGACAAAATAAAATATTGATGTGCATTGGCAACTAAATTTAGTACATCTATCATTTTTTCGGTAAAGCTATCATCCCCTTTATTATACTCTGCTATCTCTAGCATTACTTTATCACGACGTGTTGTTAATTTACGTTTATCTTCTTCATATTCTTCATTTGTAAATATATCTTCTAAAAGTTTACTTCTAAGCTTATCAAGTTTATCTTTTATACTGATAAGCTCTTTATTTAACTCGTAAATATGAGGGTAGTATTTGTTACCTTTTTTATAAATTTTGAGCTACTGTAACATTCAGATTCCAAATCAGTTTTTCGTTAGAAGTTGAATATTTATGAATAATGCAGTTTTCCGTATAAAAATGTATTTCTATTATTCCTTTTTCTATAAGCTCATAAAGCATAGCAGACTGTTTGAAATTACGCTGTAACCTATCTACTTTGTCTATTACTATTGCTATTATTTTCTTTTTTTCTTCAGCAAAATTTTTAGCAAACTCTATAGCTTCCATAAATTTTTTGCGGTTACCTACTGTTGAAGATTCAGCAAATTCAAAACTTTTAGTAATTTTAAGATTTTTATTTTTACAATAATCATTTAATCGTCTTGTTTGTGAATCTATTGAACAACCCTAGTCATATTGTCTTTCAGTTGATACCCTAGATAATGTTATTGCTTCTTCAGCTACTTCTCTATCTTCTAAAAATAACATTTTGAATTCTTTTTAAGTGAAAAATTAAAATTTACTCCTCAGAATCTTTGTACATTTTTTCTAATATCTCTAAGCGTTCGTTTATTCTCTCTATGGCTTCCTTGGTTAAAGGTTCTGCTATTTGTTGTTTTATTTTCTTTCTTAGACCTTTTTCCAATTCTTCTTGTTTATTATTTTTTCTAAAAATTTATGAAAGCCTCTAGAAATAATCAGTTGTGTCAATACCGGCTGATCCGACTGTTGGAATCGGCAGAAGTAAAGAAAAGCTAAAAGATAAACAAGGAGCAAAAAAAGTAAGTGATTATAAATATGGAGTAAGAAATAGTATGGAACTTTATTATTCGGTAATTTTGCTGATTTAATCATCGGACAATGGGGTGTATTAGATGTACTAGTTGATCCTTATGCTTTAGGCACAAGCGGCGGTATCCGTATTCGCTTAATGCAGGATATCGACATCGCCATCAGACACCCTGAATCCTTTGCAGTTGCTAAGAAATAATCAACTAGCTTTTCTCGCTACTTCCATTGTACGAATACGATTTTTAATATAAGGCCATTCGTTACGCTGGGCTAATTTTAAATCATATCTTGCTTGTAAATTAATCCATAACTGAGCTGAAGTTTGAAAATATTTACCGAGTCTCAGTGCCATATCAGCAGTAAGGGTTCGTTTGCCATGCACTATAGCGTGAATACGGCTAGGCGGTACATCAATATCACGAGCTAGCTGGTTTTGACTTATATTCAAAGGCTTCATAAATTCTTCATATAAGACATCGCCGGGCGTTACAAGTTCAAGCAGTTGAGTCATAAATATTCTCCTAATGATAATCAACAATTTCTACATTATGAGCATTTTCGTCATGCCAAGTAAAACATATCCGCCATTGATCGTTAATACGAATACTATATTGATTTTTACGATCGCCTGTAAGCAACTCTAATCTATTACCAGGCGGCATCCTTAATTCGTTAATATTACCGGCTGCATCTAAAAATGCTAACTTTATTTGTGCTTGCCTAGATATAGAATGAAAACACTTAACTAATTTATCTTCAAATAGCTTTTCTGTATCTCGGCAAGCAAACGATATAATCATACTATAACATTTTTTAAGTATTACATCAAATAGAATAATAACATATATAAAATTTTATGTCATTTCAAGAAGATTTGTATGAGTTTTTAGATATAGAGCAAGGATTCGCTATAACTGCAACCTTGCACCTTGCTTCAGGCGAAGAATATATAATAACCGGTATTATGAGCGAGGAATATTTAAGCATGGATAGCGGCCTGGCGGGAGTTTACGGCAATAAGCCTATATTTGAATGCACAGAAGATGATATTTTAGAAGCAGAATACGGCGATTTGCTGAACGTGCATAATAAGGAATATCGGATTGTTGAGATAAAGGTTGATGGTACAGGGTTTGCTAGCTTAGTACTTGAGAGAGAAAATTAAGCAATGCACGCAAGAACTAGAATAAGGCAAGCTTTTGTAGAGCTATTGCAGGGTAAAACTTTGGTAGGTACTAAGGTTTACGATAGCAGACTTTATACTATGGAGTTTACTTCTCTGCCAGGGATTATAGTTTTTTCACCTAACGAAGAGGTAACTACCTCAACCATAAGCCCAAGATCGAAATGTTAAAATAGTTGTGGAATGCTATGCCAAAGCTACTAAAGACGTAAATGTTATAATTGATAATATCGCTCTTGAGGTTGAGAAACTTGTTACAAATAGCTTTGTCTTAAAAAAGCTTTGTAAAGACTACCGTTTACAATCTACCGACATTAACCTTAACTATGATGGTGACCAGCCTGTAGCGGTAACAACTTTAACATTCTCGGTAGCCTACAGAACAAAGGAAAATAATCCTGAAGTTTTTATGTAAGCTTTAAATATTGCTGTCTCCTAAAGGGTCTACATAATAGTCTAAAATTTCTTTTATTGGATTACCTACCATGTAAGCCTCTCCGATGCAACCATCGAAACTTATAGCTGATTGAATAACATCTTGTACCTCAGGAGTTATTTCTCCATTTTTATCTAATAAGCTTACTCTTTTTAATACTTCTTTATATGGCTCATCCATTTCATAGCTTGAATCATGAGCTTTTTTACCTAGAGCACGTACAGATAAAACAGTATCAGACATTCTCTCATTTAGTAAAAGTGACACCTTAAACATAATTTTGTCTACTAACTCTTTAGATATATTAGTGTCATTTTGTAATTTACACATTCTCATAAATTTTACCTTAATAAATTAAAACATTGATAACTTTAGAAGATATTAAATAATCTTTTTGATAAATCAATTGATAATTTATTAAATATACAAAAATTCTATTACTACTAATATATTTTAATAAATATGAAATCGATTTATTAATAAACAGCTAGTTTAAATTTAGAAAAGAGAAAAATATGTCAACACATGCAGGATCAGAAGGAATCGTTAAAATCGGCGAGAAACAAATTATGGAGGTTAAGTCGTGGTCACTTGAAGAGGTTTGTGACACTGTGGATGCAAGTATCATAGGTACGCAGTGGCGGAAGAATCAGGCGACCATCAAAAGCTGGTCAGGTTCTATTGATGCTTTTTGGGACACGGAAGATTTAGAGGGACAAGGTAAGCTAGTTATCGGTAATACTGTAGAGTTAAAGCTTTATCCTGAGGGCGATGATAGAGGTAAATATTTTAGCGGTACTGCTATTGTTACCGGTATTTCAAGGCAAGGCTCATTTGACGGCTTAGTTGAGAGTTCCTTTACTTTCCAAGGTAACGGCGAGCTAAAACAAAATATTATGGTAGAGGATTAATATGCAGGATAAAATTATAGACAGGGTCAAAGCACATTTTGACGCTAAGGAAATTAAAATAATCGAAGTACCTGAATGGGGCGACGGCGAGAATCCTTTATATATTTACTCATCCCCTTTAACCTTAGGACAGAAAAACCGCTTATACAAAATGGCAAAAGAGGATGATTTAGGCTTAATGGTTGAAGCTCTAATTATGAAAGCTAAGGACAAAGAGGGAAACTGTTTATTCAGTCGTAGCGATAAACCGGAGTTAATGCGTAGCTGTGACCCTGATGTATTAATCCGAATTAGTACAAGTATTATGAGCGAAACGGATTTAGAGACTGCTGAAAAAAATTAATAGAAGAGCCAATGTTATTCAACCAGTTTCTATTAGCTGAACATTTGCACAAAACGATTGCAGAGATACAGCAAATAACAGTAGACGAATGGAACTATTGGCTCGCTTATTTTAAGATTAAAAAAGAAAGACAAAATAAATTGAGAAAGTTATAATTATAATTGATATTACAATAAAATCATTAAGTTTAATTTGTCCGTAACTTTTGTAGTGCTAAGTGTTTATTGTGAGAGGCTTTAAAATGCTTAGGATCTAACTCAATAGCTTTATCATAAGCTTCAATTGCTAATCGATCTTTACCTAATTTTTGTAAAGTAAGTCCCTTGTTATAATATCTAGAAGCATTTTTAGGATTAAATTCCAAAGCTTTATTATAAGCCTCAACTGCTAGGATATACTCTTTTTTTCTATATAAAGCATTTCCTTGATTGTAATATATATCAGGGTCATTAGGATTTAACTCAATAGCTTTATTGTAAGCCTCAAGAGCTAGGTCATATTTACCTAAATCTGTTAAAGTATTTCCTCTGTTATTGTGTACTGCAAAATTATTAGGATTTAACTCAATAGCTTTATTATAAGCTTCAAGAGCTAATTCATATTTTCCTTCTTTATGTAAATTGTATCCTTTGCTATAATAATCTTCAGTTTTATCATCTAATGCTAAAACTGGGTTAATTTGAATAAAGGTTAATATTAGACTTAAAATTAAATATTGTCGGTAACCGTGCATATTTTACTTAAAAATTAAATTTTAGTATAAAAATACATCAAAAATAAATTATTAGAAAGAATAAAAGTTATTGTAATTAAAATATGACCTCTAAAGAAGTTAGGGTAACGTTTCGTGGGATTGATAAAACGAGGGAAGCGTTTAGCAGAGTTTTAAGAGAAGATGTATTCGAAAATTTAACAGTTGTACAGTTAATACTAGCAGTTGTATTTATTGAGCATATTAATTATAATTACTTATTAAAAATATGATATTACTTAGACTACAATATGAAAAATAAAATAATTTTAGATTCCGAAATGCTAAATTCTGAAGTTTTATATATCGGTCAAAGTATAGGAAAATGTAACCTTTCCAATGCTTATAAAAGATTAAAGAATCACACAACATTGCAACAAATTTTAGCTGAAACGCTTGAAAACGAACCATATAATGAGATATGTATTATATTATTAAATTTAGACAATCCCACTTTAATTAACTTTACAACTTCAAAATTTAAGGGAAACAAGAAATTAACAATTTCCAAGATATTAATAATTTTGTTTCAATTGACTATTTATCAAAAAAAGAAATAGTTACCTTGATGGAAACTTGTTTAATAAAATATTTTATGCCTTATTATAATAAACTTTTAAAAAGGGATTTTAGTAACGTCGAGAAATTTTTAAAGAAATGCCAAAAATATAATATCAATTCTTTAGGTTTAGAAATTGATATCAGCTCTTTACAAACACAATTATTTTCTTTAGTAAGAAATGCTAAATTTAGACATAGCAAAAAATATTGTATACATAAAGATAAAGAGCGTATAAGTATAAAAGAGATATTTAATAATAAGCTGGATACGCCACTCAAAAATCGATAACGATTGGTGGGATTATGTAGATATTCCGTTAATTGAAGAAACTGAAAAATATGAAATTGAGATAAAAAAGAAGAGAACATTAATAAGAACTCTAACAAGTACTACTGAATCAGTTACTTATACAAAGCAGCAAATCACTAACGATTTTACAAACTTACCAACCGAACTAACAGCAACTATTTATCAGCTTTCTAATATGGTTGGTAGAGGTATTGGTGCTACTATTCCTCTTTAAGATAAACGACTATGAGCTAGTTTATAAACTGTATTTTGATCACGGCGTCCTATAGCTACTACTTGTACTACTAATCTTGCATCTATAACTTTATAAACTAAACGATAACCTACTGAATGCAGTTTAATTTTATAACAATTTGGCATGGTGCTTAATTTAGCTTTAGGAATATGCGGATTTATAAGACGTTCTTGTAATTTAGCCTTAAATTGTTTTTGGATATCCGGCGAAAGTTTTTTCCATTCTTTTTTAGCAGTTTCTAAAAAGGTTAATTCATAGGTCATTAATATTTACCGGTATTTCTTTATCGTTTTTACGTTCTTCTATGATTTTGCTTAGCTCAATATCATCAATCATTTCTATCATAGTTTCGTATAATTCAGCAGGAACACAATAAAAAACCGGTTGATTTCTATTTAATATAGCAAGTGGTTTTCCTCCACTACTTTGCATAGTCCCCATAGGATTGGCTTTAAGTTCAGAAACGCTTGCCACTACATCAGCACAAATTACATGACTCATAATAATACCTTTAAATTACTTTAATTAGTACTAATAATAATACTTTTAATAAACTTATTCAAGAGTAAAATATGACATATACTAATCGGTTAAAGCTGCCACTACTTTATATCGGACAGGCCCAGAAAGAAATCACCCATAACGAAGCATTAAATCTACTTGATGTTTTAGTAAACCCTGTAGCACAAGAGATTAATATTAACTCACCGCCTACTGATCTAAAGATAGGAAAGCTATATGTAATAGGCTTAGAGCCAACAGGTGAATTTAAAGACCACAAGAATAAAATAGCTCAGCGTTTAGAAAATAGTTGGCGGTTTATTAAGCCGCAGAAATGGCTTGAGATAGCTTACAGTAAAGACGGTACAAAATACCGATTCACCGGCAAAGAATGGGAGCAAGTAGGATCAATTTTACTACCGGTAAGAACTAACCCGCAAACCTCAAATGAATATTTAATCAAAAAAGATACAGGCGAATATTTGCAAGTTTTACATCTTGAAGAAGAGCGTAAGTTAATAGGTGAGTTCACGGAAAGCACTATACAAATACCTCACCACTCTATCGTAATTGCTGTAAACGTTAGGGTTATAGAGGAAATAACAGGGGCTGCTTCTTTTAGCATTGGAACTTTTGACGATCCAAAACGATACGGCAGCAATATAGCCTCTACAAAAGATACTACCAATGCGGGACAGTACATATAACCTTGCAAATATTAAAACCGCATGGTGCTTGGAACTGGGAATAACATACCACTCTTCCGTCATTGCGAACGAACGAAGTGAGTGCGGCAATCTCAGGAAATTAAAACTAGATTGCCACGTCGCTAACGCTCCTCGCAATGACAAATTATTAATCAACAAAAAGGAAAGCTTTATGAAAACACTACAAGGATTTAGAACAATTATATTTAATTTGACGGCATTATTAACAGCGTGGCTTGCTGATTTAACTACCTGAAGACAATAAAACAGCAATCGGTGTAACTGTTATTGCTATTATCAACATCATTTTAAGACTAATCACCAAAACCCCAGTCGGTAAGAAAGAAGAAGAAACGATTAAAACTAAAGTTATCAAAGAATTATAGAGACTTAGTGCCGGTTACTCTTTAGAGTATTATTTAAGAAAAATTTTATGCAGAAGAAATTAAGCAGAAAATATTATATTCCACATTTTACTCATTCTGAACTTGTCTGTAAGCAGACCGGTAAAATAGTACTAGCTGCCGGGTTTGCTGAAAAATTAGTTGAACTACGTACCTTATTTGCACAATCCATGCCGGTTGTTTCAGGTTGCAGATTACGTGAATATAACACCAAAATAGGAGGAGCTAAAAACTCCTTCCACATCTACGACTCTCCACACCATAGCGGTAAAGGCTGCTGTGCTGTTGATATCAAGACGTCTGATTCCACTTACCGAAGCAAGCTTATAACCCTAGCGTGGAATCTTGGCTGGTCTATCGGCATCCACAAAAGCTTTCTACATTTAGATCGTCGCATCGATTATATCAATTCAAAACAAATCGTGTTTTTGTATAAATAATAAAACTTTGTTAATTTATCTTTGATTACTTTTTTGGTTGGTTTGGGATTCATTTTGTATTTTTTCTGTCCATTTGCGTATAAGAGGACTTTTTGGTACAGCAAGTGTGTTAGTAGCAAGGCTTGCTTTTAACTGTTCTACAGAAATTTTATTATTCGCTAGATTTTCTATATCTTCTACTTTGAATTTTTTTAAATCTTCTACGGTAAGCTTACTATCTACTACTACTTTATTGTTATTAACTATTGCTTCTGCTAAATTACTATCTTTATCATATATTTCTTTTAGTGCTTTAACTCCTAATCCGGAGTTTGCTAAAGATATAACTTCATCAGAATTTCTTGTTACCAATTTTGAATATTGCCAACTTGGATCATTTGAATCAGTACTTAATAACATAATTGCTTCTACTTCTTGCCAAACCTGCTTATGTTCGGATAATTTATCAATTTCTGCAATATTACCCAATAAAAATTTAGCCTTTTCAATATCTTTGTTTGCCAATACAGCTATTTTATCAAAATCTATCTCTAAAGAATATAAATTATCTTGAACATAGTTATCTTTTAATAAATCTACTAATTTGTTTATATCATTATCAACTAATCCTTTTACATTGTTTATACCGTTTGCGGAGTTTATAAAAGATATTACATCCTTATTATCTATTAAAAATTTTCTATTTTCCCAACTTTCACATTTATTTAGCTCTTCAATAGTAATACCGCAATTTAATAATTCTTTAAAGTCATCAACGTTATTTATTAGATGCTTAATATTTTCAAATTTTTCTTCTGACAATTTCATTAATTTATCAGTATCAATTCCATTATTTAATAGTTGTTCCAAGTTAAGACTATGTTTTGCTAAAAATCCAACCTTATGAAAATCATTATTAGTTAATTTTTTTATTTGATCATCATTAATATATTCTTGTAAAGAATTATAGTTCGATTTTAAAGCCCAAGTCAGTTGCTGTTTTAAATTACCTGCTGTAATCTTTCTATTTATAAGATCCTTTATATCTTTTTCTTCGCAATTTTTTAAATCTTCACCGGTTAATTTATATTCTGATTTTTGATTTTTTATCGCTAGAATAAGCCTTTCACTTTCATTTGCTAATAACTCACCTAAATCATTATTTTTATTGTAAACTTCCATTAATTGAGTTGAAGTTAAACCTATTTCAGAAAAATTTTGTATAGTATGAGCATTGTTAATAAAAAATTCTTTGCCTTTGGTGTCTAGTTGTTGGAATTGTTTATAGGTAAAATCAAGATTGGTAAGCAGTTTAAAATTATCTAGTTCTTTTTGTAATTCAGGTTTTTGTTTATTTAATGCATCTAATAATTTTATTTGATTGTCTACCCAATCCGTAACAGGCTGATCCACAACTCTTATTTCAGCGGCTAAGTCGTAAGAAATTTTAATGGATTTATTAATAACATCTACTAATTTATCAATTTGTTGTGCGTTATCAATTTTAACTTCAAAATTTACAATACCTTTTTGTTTATCTAAGTATGGTGGATTAACTAGCGAAAAATCAGCTAATTTTAACTCAAGATAGTTATTCATGGTAATATATTCCAATCTATTTCTTTCACCGTCATTATCACCTAATAAAGAAAAATTTACAGTAGTAGTTTTATCCTTAAGATTATATTTTATTTCAGCAATACTTGAATGCCCTCTAAGTGGGATATTTTTTTTCACTTTTAAAATTGGATATTTTATCTCATTAGTGGTAGTAGACGATTGTATAATTGCATCTTCTTTTTTAATTTTACTACTCAAATCTTTATCCAAAGCATTTACTAAATCAGGATATTGTTTAACTATACTACTATTTACATTTTGACTTAGGTTATTTATCACTATAATAGTATTCTGATGTATTAAAGTAAAAACATCTTCTAACGTTCTAGCCATAGTTCTTTCTGTACCTTTAAAATCTATAACCGCTCTGCTTACTGCAAACTTACTTGATAGTTCAAATTCTTTTTTATTTAATCCACTATCTGCTTCTTCTAAATAATAACGCAATTCCTTTAAACGTCCTTCTAAACGCCTAGTTGGAAAATCGCCGTTTCGTAACCAAGTTTCCCCATGCTCATAAAATACGTTAAGCATATCTCTGAAACGCAATACCTGAAGTTCGTTGCCTTTTTGGTCTTTCATGGAGTCGGGGTATTGAGAGGAACGCTCTAAGCTCTTACAGCTTTTATCCATTACGTCTGTTAGGCGGTTAACTTGCTCTAAGATAAGCACTTTCTCAAGGTTAGTAGCATCCTTGTTCCATTTCAGATTTTCATTGATAACTTTTATATTTTCTTGCAGCTCTTTATAGAGCTTAGGGAATTTAGCAGGATCACTCCACTCGGGAATTTGGCTTTCCATCGATTTGATAAGCTTAGTGGCATTACTTATTTTATTAAGGTCAACTGCGTTAAAATCTTGTACTAATTTTGTAAGTGTTGCTTCAGGTTTTGCAGGGTCATTAACATCTGCAAATATATAATTTATCCACTGCTCGTGAGCATTAAACGATACTGCCTTATTTACTATACTGCCGAGTACCTTGGCATTCTCAGGGTTTTTGCAAACTTCTACGCAAAATTTGTCCCAGTTTTGCTTTTGCTCATCGCTGATTAGATAATCCCTCATCTTCAGCGTTTCTACTAAATAAGTCCTAACATCACCGGTTATTTGCGGGCTTAACAGCTCTGCAAGTAGCTCATATTCTCTATGTTTTAGCGAAGTTGCAAGCGAGTCTCCAGAGCCAACAGTTAAGCCGTAAAATTTCTTTTCGCTGTTAAAATATTCTAGGAAAATCTTATCTTTCTGCTCCTTGCTTAATTCTTCTTTTTGAGCAGTCATTTTATCAAGTAATACGCCTACTTCCGTACCGGATATTATCGTTTGCTTGAATAGATCTTCACTAATAATTCCTTTTTTGTAGGAATCTGCGATTAATCTCATATTGTAACCAAGGGCTGCTTTTGGCTCATCGTTACTTTGGCCTATTTTTGGAGTCGTTAATAGCTCTAAATTTGCTCGTAATTTTGCTGCGGCATCAATGTCATTCCCGCTCCCCTCTATGTCACTCCTGCGTAGGCGGGAATCCACCCTCTCAAACGACATCGCTTCATAAGCCATCGATAATAGCTGCTCCGTTGCTTCCTTGTTTCCGGCTTTTGCTTCTGCAAGTAGTGCCCCAAGCTTCTTATCCAGCAACACTCCTTCCGTTGATACCGGCACCATGCGTACGCTTTCAGCCGTGAATTCATGCTTTACTGCCGTAACATAACTCGTTAGGGCGGAAGCGTATATTCCCTTAGCAAGAATTCCGACATCATATAAGTGCTGTTCTACTGATAGAGTGCTTCCTTCCGGCTGGATTCCCGCTTTCGCGGGAATGACATCAAGGGGTATCTCATAAACTTTACTATGCTGCGGATCGATTATTACCGGTTGTTTGTTTTCAAGCAATTTCTCGAAGCTTGTTATATCCTTCACCTGCATCACCCGAATGCCTGCTCCGTTAAATACCCCCGCTTCGTGTGAAGTGTCGGGGGCAGGATTCTGTACAATCACGCCGATAATCCCCGCATCTTTGCCTTTAGCATTATACCTGCTTAATGCTTCCTCGATGCTATTACATATTATCACCTGATTGGCATTTGTTACCACTGCCGCCGTATTCACATCAGGCGTAATTACTTGCAAACCATCTACTATATTTAATTTCGATTTATTCTCCCCTAGAAAATCAGGACTAACTGCTGAAGGCTCAAGCCCTTTCCTTTGACCTTCAGGTATCGCTCGTGCTTGAACTATATTTATCTTATTAGCTTCAGGATCATAGACAAATTCCATATCCATCCGCTTGCCGTATTTCTTCTCGATAAACTTACTTAACTCGTTTAAGTAAAGAATAGTTTTCTCATCAAGTGCCGGTTCATATTTAAGCTCAAACGGATTGTCGGCCCTTTCTAAACTTACCTTATTAGTGATTGGGTCTATTTTTGGCTTTAATCTAAAATCTTTATCTCTAACTTCTGAATATAATATTCCTTCCGGACTTACATAATAATTATCAACCCTGCCTTTACTATTTACGACATACTCCCCATGCCCGGCTGCTGCCTGCATCCTAATTGAACCATCGTTAGTATAGACAACTCCCGAATAAACCTGCTTATTCCCTAGCCCTTCCCCTATCATACGCTGCACAAGCCCAGGCATAACCGGAAATTCCGTGATACTCGTATCCCCAGCTCCAAGCCGCTGCGATAACGACTTCTCACCAACATATGATGCTGCAACTCGCCCAAGTGCCGCTGAAATCTCCTCTATATTTGCATGACACGGCAAGCTCTCGTTCCCACCAGGATTCGCCATATCCGCCTTATCTTCATGAGTACCGGTGCTTCTCACCATCACTAAATCATTCGGCGTAAGATCATTCTTGGTAAGAAATTCATTAAATAAATCCTGTGATATTTGATGCTTGGCAAAACATTCGGTTATTTCCCCTTGCAGTTCCTTTAGCGATTGCTTTGCATCCTCTCCTATAACACTCTTATCATCTTGCTTATTAAAGTCATTCTGAAACTTCTCAAATGAAGCTTTCCAATTTGGTGCATGCTCATTCAAATGCGACTCTATCACTTTAGCATCTACCGGCTTAAATCCAGGTACTTTAGCCTCAATATTACCATATAATTTATGCAACCTCACCGCTTCAGGACTCGCCTCAAACTCTTTTATAGCTTCATCCAAATATATCAAATTTGCTGCCTTGTATCCATAATCCACCGCATCCTTTTCTATACTGCTATTATATGCTTCTCCCATTTCCAGTAACTCCTTGTTTATCTCTATTACTTTAAGAGTAAAGAATTTTTAAGTACTAATGCAAACCTTTAATGTTTGTTAATCTTAGTTAATTCTCACCTTGTGATATTTAAATTATTTATATTCTTATAAGGCTACAATTATCGTTTTTATGCGTCAAATATCTTTTTATAAACAACAAATTATCAATAAGGACTTAAAAATAATACCGGTTTATTTAGATAAAATATTTTTATACAAACTTCTTAATAATAACCGTGGCAGATATTTGGCACTTGAAGAATGAATTACCACGATGGATACACGCTAAAGGCGGCGTCAAGCTGCAAGGCTTGGTAAAACGCAGGCAAATAGAGCGGTCATTGTTCTTAAATGAAGCAGTTACAGCCTCAATTGCTAATGAGATTGCCGTTACTTCAAATGTAGTAACTAATTATTTAAAATAATTAACTAATATACTAAATTATCAATTGTAATTATTACCTTTTATTAAAACTCTCTATTATTTTCTTTAATTCCCTATATATTCATAAATTATTTGAATCAACCTTAATTCATTTATTCATACTTTTAATTAAATTTCTATTGCTTTCTTAAAGCTCCTTATTATGATTCTGTCTATAAGCTCATTTTTAACAAAATATTAAAATATATAGAATTTAATAAGGATATAATTATGTTCAAAAAATGGTTTCAAACACCGCAAGAAGCAGCAGCAATAAAAACGCCGCATGAGAAGTTAATAGAATTTCTAGAAAAAAGAGGATTACAGGAGCAAGCAGATAGTTTAAGAAAGGGTGGCACAACTCTTTATCTTGGAGATAACCAAATATGGGCTGAAGGGGCGAAATTAATTGCTGACTCTCTTAAATCTAACTCTACTCTTACCATTCTTTATCTTAGAGGTAACCAAATAGGGGATGAAGGGGCGAAATTCATTGTTGACTCTCTTAAATCTAACTCTACTCTTACAAATTTTGATCTTTCTAGTAACCAAATAGGGGCTGAAGGGGCGAAATTCATTGCTAACGCTCTTAAATCTAACTCTACTCTTACAACTCTTGATCTTGGACATAACTACATAGGGGATGAAGGGGCGAAATTAATTGCTGACTCTCTTAAATCTAACTCTACTCTTACAACTCTTGATCTTGGAAACAACCAAATAGGGGATGAAGGGGCGAAATTAATTGCTGACTCTCTTAAATCTAACTCTACTCTTACAAATCTTAATCTTAGCCTTAACAAAATAGGGGCTGAAGGTGCGAAATTAATTGCTGACTCTCTTAAATCTAACTCTACTCTTACAGCTCTTAATCTTTGGAATAACCAAATAGGGGATGAAGGTGCGAAATTAATTGCTGACTTTCTTAAATCTAACTCTACTCTTACTTATCTTGATCTTTCTGGTAACCAAATAGGGGCTGAAGGTGCGAAATTAATTGCTGACTCTCTTAAATCTAACTCTACTCTTACAACTCTTGCTCTTTATAGTAACGAAATAGGGGCTGAAGGTGCGAAATTAATTGCTGACTTTCTTAAATCTAACTCTACTCTTACATCTCTTGATCTTGGAGGTAACCAAATAGGGGATGAAGGGGCGAAATTAATTGCTGACTCTCTTAAATCTAACTCTACTCTTACAACTCTTGATCTTAGCTTAAACCGAATAGGGGATGAAGGGGCAAAATTAATTGCTGACTCTCTTAAATCTAACTCTACTCTTACAACTCTTAATCTTGGAGGTAACCAAATAGGGGCTGAAGGGGCGAAATTAATTGCTGACTCTCTTAAATCTAACTCTACTCTTACAACTCTTTATCTTTATGGTAACCAAATAGGGGATGAAGGCTTAAAAACAATAAATGAATATCTGCAAAGAAATAAAAATATAGCCGAGGAAAAAGCAGAAAGCTTAAATGCAGAGGGTAATAATTTATGCAGTCAAGAAAAATATAATGAAGCTATAGAAAAATATAAAGCAGCAATAAAAATTACGAAATCTCTATATAGAGAAAACAAATTATATGAAGAAAATAAAGCAAAAGCAGAAAAGAAATATCAAGAACAACAAGTACAAATATTTTCTAAGAAAAATACAAATATAGTAAACGATAATTTAACTAAATGGGAAAAATTAGTAAAGGTTATAAAAGACGAAAATACGTTAGAGGCACGAAAGCTAATTGCCATCATGAGTCAAGAAGAGTTAAGTATAATCGATGGCAATGGCGAGACAATATTAACCTTAGCTATTAATAAGAATTTGGAAAGCATAGGCGAAATATTACTTCTCAGAATGACTAAAGAAGCTATTAGCACCATAAATATTGTAGGTACTACATCGTTAATTTGTGCAGCTTATAAAGGCTTTAAAAAAATATGTGAGTTACTTATACCCAAAATGACTAAAGAGTCTATTAATGCTGTTGATCAAAATAATAATACAGCCTTAATTTGGGCAGCTTATTATGGTTGGGAAGAAATGTGTGAACAATTAATTTCTAAGATGGATAAAAGAACAGTAGAAGTTATTGATAATGACGGGTATACCGCTTTAAAATGTGCAACTGATAAAGGTTTAAAGAAAATATGTGATTTAATAAATTTAAAATTAAATGAACATATTAATATAATTACTGAGCAAAATATAGCGAAAAAACAAGAAGAACAACAGCAGAGCTTAAAATTAAAACAAACAACTTCAGTAACAACCGAAAACAAGGCGGCAGAGATAAAACAAAAAATAGAAGCACCAAAAAAAGATAATTTATCTAATAAAGCAGGGGTAGGGGAAAAGCAAGAAGAACAGCAACAGCAAGAAGTAGCAGCAATAAAAACGCCGCATGAGAAGTTAATAGAGTTTTTAGAAAAAAGAGGATTAAAGTGGGAAGCAGATAGTTTAAGAAAGGGTGGCACAATTCTTAATCTTAGCTTTAAACAAATAGGGGATGAAGGTGCGAAATTAATTGCTGACTCTCTTAAATCTAACTCTACTCTTACAAATCTTTATCTTGGACATAACTACATAGGGGATGAAGGTGCGAAATTAATTGCTGACTCTCTTAAATCTAACTCTACTCTTACAACTCTTAATCTTTCTAGTAACGAAATAGGTGCTGAAGGTGCGAAATTAATTGCTGACTCTCTTAAATCTAACCCTACTCTTACTTATCTTAATCTTTCTAGTAACAAAATAGGGGCTGAAGGTGCGAAATTAATTGCTGACTCTCTTAAATCTAACTCTACTCTTACTTATCTTGATCTTAGCTATAATGAAATAGGTGCTGAAGGTGCGAAATTAATTGCTGACTCTCTTAAATCTAACTCTACTCTTACAACTCTTAATCTTTATAATAACCAAATAGGTGCTGAAGGTTTAAAAACAATAAATGAATATTTACAAAGAAATAAAAATATAGCCGAGAAAAAAGCAGAAAGCTTAAATGCAGAGGGTAATAATTTATGCACTCAAGAAAAGTATAATGAAGCTATAGAAAAATATAAAGCAGCAATAAAAATTATAAAAGAATCTTTACGTACAGAAAACAAATTATATGAAGAAAATAAAGAAAAAGCTGAAAAGAAATATCAAGAACAACAACAAAGTCTGAAATTGAAACAAGAAGCTTCCGTAACAAATGAGAATAAGCCGGCAGAGATAAAACAAAAAATAGAAGCACCAAAAAAAGATAATTTAGCTAATAAAGCAGACGCAGAAAAAAAACAAGAAGAACAACAGCAGAGCTTAAAGCTTGATGAGCTAAAATATAATCAACTAATTTCAGCAATAAGAGATAACAAGGCAGTAGAAGCAGAAAAGTTAGTTAAAGAGCTAAATAACGATACGCTTAGCAAAATTGATGATAACGGCAATACGGCTTTAACTTTGGCTGCAAGTAAAGGCTTAAGTAAAGTATGCCTGCAACTAATCCCTCTAATGAGCGATCCGGCTATTAATACTATTACCAAAACTTACGGCACTACAGCCTTAACTTGTGCCGCATGGAAAGGTTTAGGCGAGGTATGCGTGCAACTAATTTCAAGAATGCTGGATCAAACTATTAATCATATAACTAATGGCGGTGATACTGCCTTAACTTTAGCGGTATGGAACGGCTTAGAAAAGGTAAGTGAGTTACTAATACCTCGAATGACTATTCAAGCTATTCATCATGTTAACAATAAAGGTGAAACAGTATTAAGTTTAGTTATAAAAAATAATTTTAAAAAAATATATGACTTATTAACTTTAAGAGTAAATGAACTAAATAATCAAATCAATAAAACAAATATATATAAGAACGAGGAAGAACCGCAAACTCTAGAAGCTAAACCACTAACTAAAACAACGGAAATTATCATTGAAGAGGAAGAAGATATTTACCAAATAATCGGCAAGATAATTTTTGACTTACAAGATAGCAATATTGATGAAGCAGACAAGCCCATAATAGAGAATAGCTTATATAGAATAGTTAATAAGATTCAGAAGCTAACAGATAAAAACGACATAATAAATATAACTCAAAATATAAAAGGGCTTATAGGAAATGAAATTACCGAGGGGACAGTTATAGATTTAGAAGATGAAGTTAACGAAATGGCAGAAAAACAAACTCAAAAAAAGTTAAATATATTCAACGAAACAGTAAAAAAAATAATTACGAAATTAGAAACTACTAACGTTAAAGATAGTGCAGTGATACAAACACAGATAAACGAAATATCAAGTAAAGTACAAACTTTAGAAAACAATGTTAGTATAGAACAAATAACAAGCTTGATGGAAAAACTTATAGACAGCAAAATTACTAAAGGAACAGTTGTAGATTTAAGAAAGAAAATTGAGACAATAATACTTCAAGAAATAAACGAATCTACCAGTGTAATTACATTTGCAGTAAAAGAAATAATTTATTACAACCCGCTTTTAAATCATCCAAAAAAATTGCTACAAACTGCCTTAGATAATAAACTAAGCCCTGATTTAATCTATGATGCAATTACTAATAATGATGAGGAGCTTATTTTAGCCGGCTTAATGAGTTTAGAAATCTATACGCCTCCCGCCGGTTAATAACATAGGATGTTTTAAGCAGTGTAGAAAGTATTAAATAAGGACAGAGGCAGTTTTGCCTCCACCCTTTAAATTTTTATGCTGCTTGTAAATTTTGTTGCCTAGAAAAATGCAGTATAGAATTAGGCTAAATACTTGCTTAGTTGTGAGCCGGCATTAAGGCATAAAAAGGCTTAAGCGTAGCCTGAATCAAGGCTAATCTGTATTCGTTTAAGGTTCGCAACACATACGATACGGGGAGCCATTCCTCGATTTTCGACAAATTTACGAATGAATCAAACGGCGAATGCAGCATAAAGTCAAGCTTTTTGCCTGTTAATTTAATTGTTGAAAACACAGTTTTTATTAGGTGTCTTTTTCCTGGGGCATTCGACAAAATAAAATATTGATGTGCATTGGCAACTAAATTTAGTACATCTATCATTTTTTCCGTAAAACAATCATCACCTTTATTATGCTCTGCTATCTCTAGCATTACTTTATCACGACGTGTTGTTAATTTACGTTTATCTTCTTCGTATTCTTCATTTGTAAATATATCTTCTAAAAGTTTACTTCTAAGCTTATCAAGTTTATCTTTTATACTGATAAGCTCTTTATTTAACTCTGTTATTCTTGTGTTATAATAATCTTTTTCATATAAGTAAATATGCTGAGGCTGCCGACGAGTTCCTTAGATGGGTGTATGTTAAAAACAAAAAACTTAAAGGCTTAGTGAAGAGTAGAACAATAGAAAGAGCTGTGTTTTTAGAGGAAATAACATAATATTTGCTTAGAAGTAGTACTTATTAATATATTTAAATTAACCCCCAGGAGCTTCAGCAGGCTCGACGCTCATCAAGCCCCCGAGTACTAACTCATTGACATCACAGTTGTCTTCATGGTTAATTAGTTCATTATTAGCTACTATATATGCCTTAGTGCTGCTTCCTGTGTTAGCTTGCTTTTCTATTATTGCCTTTACATCTTGCTCTAAAAATTGCAACAAATCGTTAGTAAGTTGATTATCACTACTAAGACGTACCATTTCGCTCGTTATTTTCTCCACATCATCTTGATTGGCAAAATTCTGTATTGTACCTACTATATTATTTATCTGTTGTTGCATTTCTTCTGCTGCTGACTTGGATTTTTTCAATACTTCCAAACGCTCATCCGTTTGAATTGTATTCTCCTCTAATTCTATTATTTTCTTTTGAAAAGCTTCCATTTGAGCTTGCATTTCAGCTATTTGATTTAAAATCAGCTTCTGTAGTAATGCTTCTCTATCTTGAGATAATGTATTTTTTATATAATCTATATCAACGTACCTAAGGTTAGTTTCGAAATTATCGGTTTTACTAATTTCAAAAGCTTTATTAAAACAATCTAACGCTTCTCGCTCTCTTCCTAAGTTATTTAAAACTCGTCCTTTAGCACAATAATAAATAAGACGATCATCGGACGCAAATTTTATAGCATGATCGTAAGCTTCTATTGCTTTCTCTTTCTCTCCTAAACAATATAAGGCGTTCCCCTTTCCACAGTAGGCATAAGCATAATCAGGATAAAGCTCTATTACTCTATCATAAAATTTTAGTGCTTTATTATACATACCAAAAATATTTAAGAGTTTTCCTTTTATATTTATAAGGGGTAATAATTGCTTTTTCATTTTCACCTGCGATATTTAACAAAGTACCTTTGCTCGAATAAATAATATATATTTTGAAATTTTTTCATACAAACCTTAAATATAATGTTGAACTCCAAGTAACTGTGCTATTGACGGATCATCTTCAAACAAAGCTGAATATTCAGTTGTTATTTTGTTCATTAATTCCTGGTTCTCCTTACTGAATTGCGTAAGACATTCCATATCTTTTTGGGGCTGAGGTGAAGAATTAATACCTTTGCATATATGTTTTAATACACATATTTTTACCTCTTCCGTTTTAACAGGTGAGATTATCTTACTTTTAAGTTGCTCAATATATTTCGCTTCCTGATATTTTTTTACATAATCACGTCCTACTGATAATCTGTTATCCCATTTTCCTTGAGCAGCCTTGTCTTCAATCGTTTTTAACGTATCTTTTCCCATCACATCTTCTATTTGCTTTAAATTAGCTAATTGCTCGGTTTTTGTTAATTTAGTTGCCGATTGAAGATTTTGTTTATTTGGTGACTGTGTTAGATCAATTTTATTCTTATTTATATCTTGCTTTGCTACTGCACTAGTAGACGTTGTTGTTGCTCCATATGTGCTAGCTATATTTATAGCAGATGCAGTGCTACCTGCAGCTTCAATCAGTAATTGATTCAGGCTATCGCAGGATATAATTGATTTCATTTGTGAATCCAGGCTTTCACAACTATTTAATATTTCCTCATGATTTTTGCATAAATAAGCTATTAATAATGTTACATCTTGTAATGCTAATTTTACCGCCTGACTATCTTTATCATGCAAATTTATTGATGGTAATATTTTATCTCTTATTACATCAAGCTTAGTCTGAATCCAATCTGTACTATTTTTTATTTTACTATTAGTTGGAATTTGTTGCGATAAGATAGTCTTTTCTTTTTTATTCGTAACAGCCAAAGCTACCTTTCCTATAATAATTTCAAGATCACTTTCAATAGTACATTTTGATCTGATAATGCTATTTATACTATTTACTCTGTTTTCAAATTGATTGGTTTTATATGCATTATAAATATCGTCTATAAGGGTATCTAGCACACTTAAAGTTCCTCCAATAAATGGTATGAGTACTGCTGAACCTACAGTATTACCATAATGCACCATCTTCATTACACCGGCTGCTAACAACTCTCCTTTAGTTTCATTAGTATAAATATTGCCTTCTATTAAATTGCTATTTAAATTTCTATAAGCACTAAATAAATTTAATGTGGTCCAGTAAAATGTTTTGCAGTAAGCGTACAGTTCAACTGATTGTTTTTCTAAAGCTTCAAATTCTTTCTTGATTTCAGCTTTAGTAATCATGCCACTTATGCCGGCATCAGCTATTAGTTTGTCTAATTCATCCCTTATAGTACCTGTTTCGTGCTTAGAAAGTTTTAGAGCATTTTCAAGTTGTTGCATCCTATCTAACAGCTTGTCTATTTTATTATCATGTTCGTCTAACTTCTCACCGTGTAGATCCTTTGTTAGTACAAGACCTTCCACTACTTTTACAAAGTCTTGCAAGCTACTCGCTAATTTAAAATCTATTTTGCCTGCTGCCGCTAATTGTTTTATGGTATTTTGTACTGTTTCCAGTTTGGCAATATTCCGTATGGTATTTTTTATATATAAGCCAACCACTCCATCTAATACATTGACTTTCTTTATATCAGCTACCGCAAGCTCCGTTTGCCCCATATCAACGTGTAGTTTACTTCTATCTATTAAATAGAGAGAGTTTCCTTCATTAGTTAAATTTATAGCTTTATCAAAACAAACTGAAGCCCGGTTGTAATATAATATCTTCGCTGTGTGGTCAGGGGTATATTTAGCTATTTCTGCTAAAGCTCCTCCTTTTGAATAATGAGCATTAGCATTCTTAGGATCACGCTTTAGCAGTCTATCGCAAGCATTAATTTTATCTTCTAATTTTTGAATAGAATCATTTGCTTTCATATATTTCACTCCTTAGTAATAGGTAATAATTGTTGATTATGTTGATCTTCATAGTAATTTTCAAAGTGGTCATTCCATTCTAAGTTTGCTACCATTAGATGCTAGCTTATAAATTTCACTAATATTTTCCAATTAAAATATAAATCATCTTTTGTTTCGTTGGCAGCTTTTACTAACGCACTACCCTTTGCATACCAACTATTAGCATTTTCTGAATTTCGGTTAATTAGCCTATCGCAAACTTTGATGCTATTATGGATTTCCTTAATGCGTTTTTCTTTCGTATAATTTTATTAACCTACCGAGGTTTCGGTAATACCTAGTAAGCTTATTAAGTCGTTTAATATACACTCTACCTCTTCACCATCAGAGCTTAGCTTTTTAATTAAATCTCCTATTCCACTTATATTGCTACCATGATTTGCTTGCTTCTCTATTATTGCATCTACATCTTTCTCTAAAAACTTCAACCGATCGTTAGTAAGTTGCTTATCGATAATAAGCTCTTTCACTTCATTCGTTATTTGTTC
The DNA here is from genome assembly GCA_020404465.1 of Rickettsia endosymbiont of Omalisus fontisbellaquei. Taxonomy (GTDB): domain Bacteria; phylum Pseudomonadota; class Alphaproteobacteria; order Rickettsiales; family Rickettsiaceae; genus Rickettsia. The sequence continues at coordinate 5,285 of DYDV01000010.1, read as the reverse complement.
TACATCATCTTGATTGACAAAATTCTTCATTTTCCTTGCTATATCATTTATCTGTTGCTGCATTTTTTCTTTGTATAGAACACTAGTAACAATCGTTGGCTCCATAGCTTTCTGCATTTCTTCTATTGCTCGAGCTTTTTCTTGACGAAGTTCTTCATCTCTGAAGGATGCAAGTATTGCTTTTTCTAGTTCAACCGTTTCTGCTATCTTCTTTTTAGTATAGGCTTCCAGTTCCTGTAGCTCTTGTTCTTGTAATCTCTTTTGTGCTTCTTGTTGAGCTTTCATTTGTGCTATCTTCTTTTGATTAGAAACTTGTAATTTCTTTAGTTCTTGTTTTTGCAATTTGTCATTGGCTTCCATCTGTGCTATCTTCTTTTGATTAGCAGTTTTTAGCTCCTTTAGTTGTTGGTCGTATAATTTCTTTTGTGCTTCTTGCTCGGCTTGCATCTTTAGAGTCTTACTTTTAGCTTCAGTTTGCTGTTGCTCTTTTAGTTTTTGTAATTTCTTTTGTGCTTCTCGCTCAGCAGCTTTCTGTTGTTCTTTTAGTTTCTTTTGTGCTTCTCGTTCAGCAGCTTGCTGTTGCTCCTTTAGTTGTTGTTCGTGTACTCTTATTTGTATTGCTCGTATTTGCGGTATTTGAGTAGTAACTTGCCATTGGCCTTGGTTATTGTTTTCTTTTGATTTCATATATTTTCTCCTTAATCTATTTTAAGTATAAGAAGTGATGATTAATATACTCTAGCCATATTGTAAGCTGCTATTGCTTCCTGCTTGCAAGCTAAGGTTAAAGTAGACAGTAGCACCACCAGGTTTAAGCTTTATAACTTGATCTTAAGCTTGCATCCTTTGAATTGAGATGTATAGTGTGATTACTAACTTCCACATCATTAGATGAGTTCTTAGAGTGGTGAATAGACTGGTGTAATTTTTTACCTTTCTCTTTTAGCTTTTTCATTGTTTTTCCCTATATTGATATTTCTAAATTCAAATATGAGCTATTTTTGGTAACTAATAGTAAATTACTTAAAACATAATGCAGAGCTTATTATTATGAGTTGCAAAAACATTAATCGTTTAAAAAAATATTTTCAACTATAATTTAATTAATATTTAATTTTTCAACCAAGTATTAATTTGTATTAAGCTTTAGATAATAAAGATTAGGGGAGCTTTAATTGCAGAAAAAAGTTTGAGCTGGATAGGAAAATATTTCAGCAGACGGAATATAAAAATATTAAAAAATATTTGATCAGAAATACCAAATTAACAAATGACCAAGAAACAATAAAGACAGCAAAAAAATGTAATGAAGTTGATATGGATAAATTATTAAAAAAATAGATATATTATAAAGAGTAAACTACTCCTTAAATTTATGCTGCTTGTAAATTTTGTTGCATAATAAACCGCTAACCGAAAACCAGCAAGCCGCCTTAATCTCATTTATCTTTAACTTTGGAGGCGGGAAGTTTCAAGCATCAACATTGCGGCAAAAGCTTAACCGAGGCGAGTACCTGAACGCTGCCGGTGAAATGCTTAGATGGGTAAAAGCTAAAGGCGGTGTCAAGTTGCAAGGCTTGGTAAAACGTCGGCAAATAGAGCGGTCATTGTTTTTAAGTGAAACAGGTATAGCCTCAATAGTTAATGAGATTTTCGTTGCTTCAAATGCAGTAACTGATTATTTAAAATAATTAACTAATCTACTGAATTACCAATTGTAATTATTACTATTTATTAAAACTCTTTATTATTTCCTCTAATCCTCTATATACTCATAAATTCCCTAAATCAATCTCAACTCATTTATTCATACTTTTAGTTAAATTTCTATTGCTTTCTTAAAGCTCCTTATTATGATTCTGTCTATAAGCTCATTTTTAACAAAATATTAAAATTTATAGAATTTAATAAGTATGAAAATATGAACCGGTTAATAGAGTTTTTAGAACAAAGAAATTTTACCGATGAAGCGATCAGTTTAAGAAATGGTGCTACTAAACTTAAGCTTGAATATTTATGGGATGAAGATGCAATAGAAATTGCTAAATTTCTTAGGACAGATACTACTTTAACGCATTTTGAGCTTGAAGAAAGTTTAATAAGCCACACAGGCATAGAAGCAATTATACAATCTTTACAAACTAATTATACTATTACTAATTGTACCATTTTTTTAGCTGATAGCTATGTAGAAATAGTGGGAACTGAATACTGCTATGAGGAAATTATATACGAAGAAATAGAGAAAACTGAACCACTGATTGATCGTAATAAAGGATATGTAAGGAAATTATCATTATTTATAAATAATCTTTTTTCTGTTGATAATGAAAATATAGCTTTTAACCTTAAAAATTTTATGGCTTTAAACTTTTATCGCATAGCTGATAAACAATTATTAAAAGAGTACTTGGCAGAACAACAAGTTAGTGATATTGAAACCAAGTTAAAAAAAGTAGATCACTTTACAAAAGCGTACCCTTTTACTCTTTCTTACATATATAAAAATATTAATTCAATTAATGAACTAGCTGTATTTCGCTTACCTGAGGAAAATTTAGAGGAAATGAATAAAATAGAAGAAGTTAAGACTGCAGGGGATAATTGTATCTTATCATAAATTATATTCCTCTTAATTTATAACAGATACACCTACAAACCAAAAAAATAATTTCAATAAGATTAAGTAATATTTATGAAAAACTCATTATTTAACAGAGAAAATAACTCTGTACCGAAAGATGCAGCTTATTACTTTCAAGAAGGAAATGCCTTTTATTTCTTAGGTGATTTTCAAAAAGCAGCCAATTCATATACTGAAGTCATAAAATTAAACCCTGCATGTGTTAATGCTTATTATAATAGAGGAATAGTTTATTCCGCTATGCATATTTCTTATAACCAATTCGATGACTTTAAGAAAGTAATAGAGTTAAACCCAAACGATGCAGAAGCTTACTTTAATAAAGGCAATAGAAGTTTGTCTATCTCAGGTCATTTATCTGCTTTAAATCATAGACCAGAAACGTATATAGAAGCTCTAGAATATTATAAGCATGCGATAGAACTTAATCCTAATTTTGCAGATGCTTATTATAATAGATATAAAATTTTACTTACTTTAAATAAGCCTGAAGAAGCAACTATTGATGGCAAAAAAACAATTGAATTAAAAACTGCTACTACTTTCCCTTATAATAACGGAGTATCTTTAGATGATTTGCGTGATCTTAATAAAGAACCGAGGCTGTTAATTTATGATCGTAATATAAGGCTTAAAATGGAAGATGGCGATACTTACTTATCACCATTAGAAAAAAATCAAAAAACTTTGGATATATATAATCAAAATATTAAAGATAATTATTACAACAAAGGAAAACTCTTAAATAGCATAGGATGTGAAGAAGAAGCTTTTGTTTCGTTCTTGAAAGGGCTAGAAATCAATCAAGTTAATATTAATCATGAGGTGGTACAAGCTAGAGAAGCTTTGTTTAAACAGTTAACTTCACTACACATAGCTACTAAGGAAATGCAAAATATATTAAATAATTCTGACCAAGCTAATCCTGAAGTAAAAAAATTCATCTATTTTCTGAAAGACCTAAGAAAGGCTAAAATTAGTATTACTGAACAAGCTTTTGAAAATTTAGAAAAACAAGCGAAACAAGACTTATTTAATAAAACTCATTTAACTGTCCTTAGCAAGCAAATAACCTCTATACAATTACAAGCAGAAGAAATACAAAAACACATAGATAAACTTAAAACACCTCAAGCAGTACCGAATATGCCAAGAGATGAGGCAGTACTAATTACAGAAATAAAAGAAATATTAGAAAAAAATATTGCTACTCATTCAGTATACTCTGGTGATAAAGCAGTAATGCAAAGTCAAATAAATAATATATCAAGCAAATTACTGAATTTTAAAGGTAAAATAGAAGTACAACAGATAATAGACTCAATGAAGCAGTTTATAAATGACAAGAATAATATTATTACTAAAGGGTGGCTCTTTGGAGTAGACGATTATCTAGATAAACAAATTGCATCACAAGGAACAGCTGAATTAAACACTGCACTAAGTCCTAATTTAGAAGCAGTTAATAAGGATGAGTCTGTTTTAGCAGGATCAATGTATGATGAAGCTAGTACAGCTAATTTTAATTAAATCCAGACAGGGACAAATTGCCCCCACCCTTTAAATTATATTTCTTCCTTGATTGTATATAACTTATTTAGAATTTATGCAAATCTTATGATAGAGCTCATTAGGTAAACAAATAACAGCTACCCGAAGCTGATAATTTTGTCTAAAATCGTCCACTACGCTGAGCCATTTCGTACAATTGGCTAATTCTTGTAGTTCATTGAACGGAAAAGCCAAGGTATAATCAACTTTTTCGCCTCTTAGTTCTAGGTTCGCAAATACAAAATTTAAAAATTCTCTTTTTTCGTCAATCGTCGAACCTTTGAAAGTTTCATACGCATTTGTCGTTACATTTATAAAATCTAAAAGCTTTTTAGAAAACTTATCGTCTACTTTGTCATAACTTTTAATTAACTCGTTTAATTCGTATTGAAGCTCTTTTAACTGCGATTTCTTACGTGCAAACTCTTCTCTAGTTAAACCATTTCTGCTACTAAATCCATATATGAATCGAGCTTATTGGTTCTATGGTAAAAAACTAAAAAGATTCGTTAAACATCGTCGAACGTGCAGCATTTTTAGGGAAAAAGGATTTATTAAATATATAATTATTACAATCAATAATTATAGTTATTGACTTATTTTAATCACTTCTATAGATTACTTCTCTCAGGTGATAATTAAGCTCTGTCATTCATATATAAGTTAATTTTAAAGAGTTAAAATATGGAAAATAAAGGAGAAGAAACTTTAATCTCTGAATCTTATATTGATGAAGAGGAAGAAAAGAGGTTAAAAGCTGAGAACGCAAGGAAGGAGCTTAAGTTAATATTAATAACATTTGCTATTATTCTTACTAGTTTTTTAACTTTTACTTATTTCTTTTTAAATTATGTAGAAGAAAAAGCGGCAGAGTATAAATTACAGCAGGAACAAGAAGCTAAAGCAACTAACAAAACAGAATGAAATTGCTTAAATACAATGTAATCAAAAGTTATTAATATATTTAAAGTTAAAAAGCTATTTGTTATTGCAATTTTTTAATTTTCACTATAATTGTAATCAACTAACTATTAACAATAAATGAAGAAATAACTTTTATGGAAGATTTAAGCTCTTGGCAAGAAAAGTT
>DYDV01000009.1 GCA_020404465.1 Rickettsia endosymbiont of Omalisus fontisbellaquei | reverse complement strand
CAGATATAGTATCTTCACGTATATTGATGAACGTTTTTACAGAAGAAAATAAAAATTTTTCAAGAGCCGAAAACATATTTTTTGCTTAAAATCATAATAACTGTGAATTATGATCTAATATATAAGCAAGTCAACTTTAATCCAAGCCTGCTCAATGTCATTCCCGCGAAGGCGGGAATCCAGAATAAAGCAAGATAAATCGAGCTTTTAATTTCAAGAATTTTTGGATACCGCTACAAGCTCGCGGTATGACAAATTTGACAAAAATTATAAATCTAATTTTAACCCTGCTCTAACTATAGCTGAAGATTTTAAAGGCATACCTTCGATAAAGCCAGCTGTTTTATAACCGCCTGATCCAACTATTTTAAAGGTTTCATTTAAGCTAAGCTCAAAATTAACAGCTCCAAGTCCACCTTGCTTACAACTCTCTTTTAAAGGAGTAGCGGTTAACATTTTAGGCTGATTCCAAAACGCTGCTTCTAAACCTAAAGAAATAAAATCAAATTTAACTAGGTTATTTGCTTTAACTCCAACACCGTAAGACTTAAATTTCTGATTTTTACCGTAATTAACAGTAAGCTGAATATATTTATCATCAATAACGAAATGATTCACTAAACCACGCTCTAAACCATATGGAGCAAGTATCGCTCTTGTAGCCGGTAAGTACTTTACTCCGCCAAGATCAAACATAGGTATATTATTAAGATCTTGATTCATTATAAATGAATAACCGGAATAAACTAAAAATGGATCAAATAAATCTAAATAAGCGTAAGAACGTATCTTATTTTTAGTAATATAATTTTTGCCATATATGGAGTTAATCGCTTTTACATAGGCATTTATATCATTACCGCTTTTATCTTTGCCATCAAACTTAGTACTAAAAATATAACTTGCTTGATCTAGTCTTGTCCATAAATAACCTATACCATAAGTAGGATTAATTTTGTTACTTGCCATATACCTATCTTTAATATTTTCAGATAATAAATAGCTTGCTTGAATCCCCCCAGTATCTATAGCAATTTGTTTATGAACTTGCAAAGAATTAAAGTCTTTAGCTTTAAAATATGTAGTACCCTCAAAAGGATCTACCTCATATTTTGTTACTTTTAAGTCAAACTCTCTTGCTCGCCCGCCATGACCTCCTACTTCATGGTTACCTACCATAATCCAAGATGTAGCAGTAAATCTTGTGATATAACTTAAGATATTCATAGCTATATTATCTGAATCAGCAAATACAGCATCATCTAACTGACGATATGCTTCAATCAATGACATAGCAGCATCGCTACTCGCTCTTGAGGACATATCTTTATCATAAGTAACTACATAGCTATAACCTTTTTTAGAACTTTCTTGAACTGTCATATCATAGTCAATATTTGACGCATTCGCTGCCACCGAAAAAAGACATACAGCAATAGTTAAATTTAATTTACTTAATTTCATACTTATTATTAATTTTTATTAATTAGAAGTAGCATAATATATAGTACTTTAAATTTGTAAAGTATTTTTTTAATATACTAAACTTGTGTATGTCCTTGACTTCTTTTGAAAATCCTCCTAATTTCTTAAATAATAGATATTAAATAATTTAAAATTTATGAATAAAATCTATCCTTCGGCTGAAGCTGCCCTTGAAGGATTACTTTACGACGGCATGACTATAATGTCAGGCGGATTCGGTCTATGCGGTATTCCTGAAAATCTAATAAATGCTTTACTTAACAGCAATGTTCAAAATTTAACAGTTATCAGCAATAATTGTGGTGTTGATAATTTTGGACTTGGACTTCTTCTTCAAACCAAGCAAATAAAAAAAATGATCTCTTCTTATGTTGGAGAAAATAAAATTTTTGAACAACAATATCTTGATAAGGTTTTAGAACTTGAGCTAAACCCCCAAGGAACTTTAGCTGAGCGAATTAGAGCAGCCTGCATGGGAATTCCAGCCTTTTATACTAAAACAGGTATAGGTACAATAGTCGAGGAAGGTAAAGAAACAAAAGAATTTAACGGCGAAAAATATATAATGGAAAAGGCTTTGCAAGCCGACCTTGCTATTATTAAGGGCTTTAAAGCTGATAAAAGCGGCAATGTGATTTACAATAAAACCGCAAGAAACTTTAATGCAGTCATGGCGGGAGCAGCTAAAATCACAATTTGTGAAGTAGAGGAAATAGTTGAAACAGGCGAACTTGATCCTGATCATATTCACACACCTAATATTTTCATACAAAGATTAATAGTAGGTGAACAATATGAAAAACGTATTGAGCAGTTAACCATAAGGGAAAAATAAGATATGGCTTGGAGCAAAGAAGAAATTTACCAAATAACCGCAGAGGAGCTTAAAGACGGGTTATATGTCAATCTTGGTATAGGTATGCCTACGCATGTTGCAAACTATATTCCTAAAGGAATGAATGTAATATTTCAAAGCGAGAATGGTATGCTTGGTATGGGACCTTTTCCTTATAAAGGGGAAGAAGATCCTGATTTAATTAATGCCGGTAAGCAAACTATCACAGCATTACCTGAAAGTAGCTATTTCGATAGTAGCTTTTCATTCGGCATGATTAGAGGTTCGCATGTCGATTTAACTATTTTAGGAGCTATGCAAGTTTCACAAAAAGGTGATCTTGCCAACTGGACTATCCCAGGCAAAATGGTTAAAGGCATGGGTGGTGCTATGGATTTGGTCGCTAACACCAAAAGAGTAGTTATTATAATGGAGCATAATGCAAAAGACGGCGGAGCTAAATTATTAAAAGAATGCAGCTTTCCGTTAACAGGCAAAAAAGTAGTTAATAGAATAATTACCGATCTTGGAATTTTTGATATTGATAAAGATGAGATGGTATTAGTTAGAAAAGCCGACGATGTTACTATTGAGGAAATAAAGTCTAAAACTGAAGCTGAGTTTATAGTTAATTTATAATATGGAGAATAAAATGGTTAAAGTAGCTATCGTATATTATAGCGGGTATGGTCATACTGCAAAAGTAGCCGAAGAAATAAGTAAGAGCATTAAAGAAACAGGAGCAAATATTTCTTTGATACAAATAAATAAAGATAAACCTGATAATATCGATTGGGATTTATTAGACAATGCAGATGCTATCATTTTTGGAGCTCCAACTTATATGGGTAGTTTAGCTGGTCCGTTTAAAATATTTATGGAGGCTACTTCCACAAGATGGACACAGCAAAAATGGAAAGATAAAATAGCTGCAGCTTTTACTAATTCTGCTTCTTATTCAGGCGATAAGTTATGTAGTATTCAACAATTATTTCATTTTGCAATGCAGCATTGTATGATTTGGGTTGGACAAGCTGAAGCTGCTCCTAATTTTGCCGATCATGAGATGCCTGATCCTGATAAAATTAACCGCTTAGGTAGTTGGTCAGGGCTTATGACTCAATCTAACCACAAATCCTCCCCTGATATTACTCCTACAAAAGGTGATTTACTAACCGCTAATTTATTTGCAAAAAGAATAGTTGAAATAACTAAGAAGTTTAAGGGATAGAACCCAAATCGTCATTGCGAGCGACCGTAGGGAGCGTGGCAATCTCATGAAATAATAACAAACTCCTGAGATTGCGGACGTACAAATTACTTTGTAATTTTCCGTAGCTCAGACGGAAAAACCGATCCACGCGGGAATGACATCGAACAATTTTTAAGAGCTATGCAACAAAGCCCTTTCGCAGGAAGAACATAAAGCTACGTAACAACACCTTCTCAAAAATCTTAATTAACTTCTAACAAATGATGGTTTTTGTGAACTTCTATTACTTAGAATTTTTTGAGCATGCGTAGTCGTTTTAGCATCTCGTTCGCTTCTAGTTTTTAGAGTTTTTGGTTTATTACTATTAACACTAGCATCACTAGTCCATCCAGAGTCGCTTTCGCTACCACTTTTTTCACTATCGCTATCTTTTTTTGCTAAGTTTATTGTATTTAATCTTTGCTTTAGAGCGTCTAGCATATTAGGTGATTTTTCAGCATTAACCTTACTTTCATATTTAGGAATCGGTTTACCGTCCTTATCATATTCAACTTTATTTAGTTTTATTCCTGTTCGTATTGTCTCTAGGTGTTTCTTTGTGTCTATTTCAGGACGTGGTTGATTTTCCGATTTTTTAACCGTAGTAGCTTCTATAGGCTTAGATAATGTCTCAGTCTGAGCCGGAACCATAGTAGGCATAGGTGGTGGTGGCGGCGGCGGTATATTATTTTGCGATAAAGGAGGAGGCGGTGGTGGTGGAATGTTATTTTCCAAAGGTTTAGCGAGAGGCAAGGTTGTTAATATTGGTTCCTTTTTTGGAGTCATATGACTTGCAAGACTACTTACTATCTTTTGTAACTCCTCATTGTCAGGCAACTTTGCAATTATATCATTAATATTTCTTTCTTTATTTTCAATTAATTCCTCAAATTTATGCTTCGTTTTATGTAACTGTTCATCAATCTTTCTGATTGTTTTAGTGTTACTTTCTTTGTTTTTTGCCAAAACCTGTTCACTATTATTTACAAAAACATTTTTAACATTTTGCCAAATATTATTTAATTTTTCAAAAAATGTATAAGGTATTTCTTCCCTAATTTCAGCAACCTGTTTTTGTATTTCTTTAAGTTCTTTGATATTGGAATTTTCGGATATTAAATTTTGGATGTTTTGTTTTGTAGCATTTAGACTATTAAGTTGATTTTCTAGCTCTTCACCATTAGAAAAATGTAAAGGTTTAACCATAGTTAACGGACCAAACTTCTCTGACTTAGCAGCATATTTATTGGTAAATAATGCTTCAAGCCTATCACGTTGTTCTGTAGATAAATCTTTTTTAGCTAATTCATCAAAGTTTTTTCTAACTTCTTGTTGTAATTCTTGTTTTAAAGGACCGGATTTATCGGCTATGGATAGTATGGTATTATCTATACGCTTTAATAAATTGTCATTTCTCTGTATTGCTTCGTTTGTTAACTGTTCTTCACTTTTTATAAAATTATACTTTACATTAGAAACTGTTTTTACAAGTCTCTTAAACCAAGGCAGCGATTTAGTATGCTCTTTTTCTAGTTCTTTAACTTCTTTTTGTATTTCGATTAATCCTTGCAACTTCTTATTTTGTTCGCATAATTCGTTTACTTGGCTTAATATAGTATTTAAAGCATTATTTTCTTGTGCTAATAATTTATTTATATCTATTTCTTTAGCCATACCATACACCTACTATAAATTAATGTCGGCATTATAGTAAATTTCTTGTACAAAAGCAAAGAGAAAGTTAATTTATGTTAAGATATTGCTTAGAAAAAATTGTTTTATAGTGTAGTTTGGCCTTTCGATGTTATTCCTGCGAGGCATTGTTGCGTGGATATAAAAAAGCACTCGGTGTCATACCGTGGCTTGACCACGGTATCCATTAAAGTAACTTAAAATACTAATAATGTTAGTATTTTTAACTGGGTTCCGCTACAAGCTCGGCGTTGTTGTATGATTCGAGAAACCTGCTCTATGTCATTCTAGCGAAGACGGGAATGACATAGAAACTTTAGATCAACTGTTTTTAGGCAATGCCGTGTTAATATTCAACGTAATTTTAAGGATGATAAGCCTATAAGAGCAAATATAACTGAAATAATCCAGAATCTTATGACAACTTTTGATTCTGCCCAGCCGTGCTTTTCAAAATGATGATGCAGCGGAGCCATTTTAAATATTCTTTTTCCTTTAGTAGCCTTAAAATAATATACCTGTAAAATTACAGATGCCGTTTCAATAACAAATAAGCCGCCGACTATACTTAAGACTATTTCATGCTTAGTAATGACGCTAATAATCCCAAGTACGCCGCCAAGACTTAAACTACCAGTATCACCCATAAAAACTTCTGCTGGTTGTGCATTAAACCACAAAAACCCAAGACAGCTACCGACTAGCCCCGCACATAATATTGCTAACTCTCCGGTATTCGGTATGTAAGTTAGCTGCAAGTAATTCGAGTAAATTAGATTTCCTGCTAAATAACTTATTAAAGCAAAAGAGCCGGCAGTAAAAGCAATTGGAACCGTAGCAAGCCCGTCAAGCCCATCCGTTAGATTAACGGCATTAGAAGAGCCTACTATAACGAATATAGCAAAAACTATATAAAAATAACCGAGATCCAAGCTTAAATTTTTAAAAAACGGTACGTTAAGTAAATGACTTGGATTTTTATCGGTATATTCTAGTAAAATACATATGATTAAACTAATAACCCCTTGTAGTAAAAGTTTACTTTTTCCTCTTACACCGTAATGGTTATTTTTAGTTACCTTTGCATAATCATCCATAAATCCTATAATACCGAAACTAATAAAACCAAATAACGTAATCCAAATATATTTATTAGTTAAATCGGCAAGTAATAAAGTAGAAAGACAGCTAGACAAAATAATCATAATACCCCCCATAGTCGGAGTACCTGCTTTTGTTTTGTGTGACTCAGGTCCATCTGAACGTATAGGCTGGCCGTGTTTTTGAAGGGTTCGTAAAAATTTTATTAATATCGGACCCGTAATAAAGCTAAGGCTTAAAGTTATAATAATAGCAAGACCGCTACGAAAAGTAATATAGTGAAATAAATTAGCTATATGTGAATTATGAATGTGAGGAAGTAAAAGATTGTATAACATTTGTAGATTTAAATTTAAAAGTATATTTTGATGTTGTTCATTGTTGTGTGGACAAACCGTCATTGCGAGGAGCGAAGCGACGTGGCAATCTCATCAAACATCCTGAGATTGCTTCGTCAATTACTTCGTAAATTCCTCGCAATGACGTAAAAACCAAACCACACAATATTAGGAATATCCTAGTGGATTTATTTATAATAATCAACAATCTTATTGAGTTTTATACCTCTTGATCCCTTTATTAATATAAGTTCATTATTCTTAAATAAATCCGTAGCATGCGTAATTAATTCATCAACATTTTTAAAGTATTCTTTATCTATTTTGGAAGGTAGTAAATCATAAATATATTTAGTATTTTCTCCTACTAAAAAAACCTTAGAACAATCTGTAGCTAGTATATAAGGTACTAGCTCTTTATGTAATGCTTCTGAATTTTGTCCAAGCTCTAGCATATCACCTATTATAGCCGTTTTATTATCGGCAGACACTTGTTTTAAATATTCTAATGCAGCTTTCATTGACTGCGGGCTTGCGTTATAGTAATCACAAATTATACGACAATTTTGTATATTGATAATTTCCCCTCTTCCTTTAGTAGGAGAAATATTTGCTAAGTGATTTGCAGCTATCTCTATATCTTTACCTAATATATCGATAATTAAAAGTATACCAGTATAATTTTCGGCGAAATGCCGAGGAATGAACGGTATAGTTATCTCTAAGGGCTTATTATTTATCTTATATTTTAAATGGACTTGCTCTCCTAGGTTTTCATATAAGGTTAATTCTGCTGATGTATTGTGTGTTGTACCCAAGCTATATATGTTATCAATAGATAGATTTTTTAATATCGATAATATTGTGTTATAGCAATTAGTATCGGCATTAATAATGGCAATATCATTTTTACTAAAATTTTCAAAAATCTCACATTTAGCTTCTGCTATCTCTTCAAGCGAGTTAAAAAATTCTAAATGCGCTTCTGAAACATTAGTAATCATAGCAATATTCGGCTTTAATATTTGAGTAAGCTCTCTTATTTCGCCCTTATGGTTCATGCCAAGCTCAAAAATAGCATATTCCGTATCATCAGGCATCGAAGCAAGGTTTATAAGTAATCCCAAATGATTATTAAAGTTGCCTCTACTTGCAAAAACTAGGGAATCATATTGTAATAATATTTTCAGTGCTTCTTTAGTGGAAGTTTTACCGACACTACCGGTGATAGCTATGAATTTAGCTTTTGAATTCTTACGTTTATACAAAGCCATTTTTTGTAGAGCTTCAAAACAATCATCAACTAAGATAATTTTGTTTTTATCTGCTATATCTATGTGCTTGCTAACGATTACGGCACCCGCTCCTTTATCTATTGCATCTAGGACATAATCGTGACCGTCACCGTTACCTTTAAGTGCTATGAATAAATCACCTTTTTTAACGTCTTTGGAGTTAAATTGCACTTCATTACAATTGATAGAATTAGATATTGTTATACCTAGTGCTTTACTTAAAGTTTCAGAGTTCCAAATCATATGTTAGTTTACAGTGTCATGCCGCGACTTGATCGCGGCATCTTTTAAAGTTTTTTGGATACCGCGATCAAGTCGCGGTATGACACTAATGTGCCTTTAATATACTTCCTCACAACTTCAGCATCATCAAAAGGTAATTTCTTATCACCTATAATTTGGTAATTTTCATGACCTTTGCCGGCAATTAATAAGATATCGTTTTGTTTTAAATTATTTATACCGTATTTAATAGCTTCTTCTCTGTCAGCTATCTCTATATAATTTGCTTTATCTATACCGCCTATAATTTCAGCTCTAATAAGCTTTGGGTCTTCAAGACGTGGGTTATCATCGGTAATTATAACGTGATCGGCAAGTTTTACAGCTATTTGTCCCATAAGACTTCTCTTTGTTTTATCACGATTACCACCGCAACCAAAAACTACGCTTAGCTTACTATCACGTAATTTAATATTTTTCAGCTCCGTTAAAGCTTTTTCAAGAGCATCGGGAGTATGAGCGTAATCAATAAATATATTAGTATTTTCTATACGCTGCATTCTGCCTTTTACCGGTTTAACTTTTGCTAAAACATCTATAACTTGATCAAAAGCAAAACCGGTATAATGTACGCTCAGTAACGCAATTAATAAATTACTAGCCTGAAAGCTACCTATTATCGGTATATTAAAGCTATATTTTGTATCATTAAATATAAAATTAATATCCTGTCCTTTTAAAGAACCGTTAATTTTAGTTATTTGTACATCACCTTTTTCCCCAACAGTGATAAATTTAATATTATGGTTATGTAGATAATCTTTAACGAACTTTATTTCTTCTATATTGGAATTTAATATTGCGATGCCATTTGGTAATAAATAATTTATAAATAATTTCAGTTTAGCGAGTAAATAATTTTCTTTTGTATGGTGATAATCTAGATGATCCTGACTAAAGCTAGTAAAACATGCGATATTTACTCTTTCTTTCCCAAGTCTTGCTTGCTCAAGACCATGGCTCGAAGCTTCAAAAGCTAAATATTCCACACCGTTTTCAGCTAAATTATGAGCAATTTTTCTAAAACTTAAATAATCAAGTGTTGTCAACTCCGGTACATCATTTATAAGATTATCACAGCCAAATATTTCTACACCTATTGTACCTATAGATGCTGCTTTCTTCCCAAGTAATGAATATGTTTGAGCTATGTAGGATACTACCGAGCTTTTACCGTTAGTACCTGTTACGGCTATTAGATTCTTTGGTTTTTTAGGATAGAAGATTTCTATAGCTTCATATAAAGCTGCTTGTACATCTTCTACATAAATTACTTTATCTATGGTAGTATTTTTTTCATTATCTGTAATTACTAACGCTGCCGCCTGATTTAAAGCATCATTTATAAAATCGTTTCCATCAACACTTTGTCCCTTAATGGCAAAAAAGACGTCTTTATCCTTAACGGTTTTAGAATTAATCGATAAACCTTTTACGTTATGTTGTTGGAATAATTGTTTTAGGTTATGGGGCATAAATAATACTACATATGTCATCCCGCGACTTGATCGCGGGATCCAGTCTTTTTAAGTTTTTTTATGGATACCGTGGTCAAGCCACGGTATGACACCGAGGACTTACAAAGACATTGTCACCAATTTTTCAAGTTAACTTTCGTCTACACCTCCGACAAATTCCAAAGTAACTGATTTGCCTCGATAATTATATTTTTATCTACTAATTTCTTGATAAATACTAATTTATTATCCGGTTTGATTTTTGCCTGATTAGAGTAGCTACTCACGAATTTTAAAATTTTATCAGTCATATCGGCGTTTTTATAAAATTTAATCACAAACCCGTTATCTCCTGAATCTAAATTCTCAATATTTAACTTAAAGCATAATAGTTTTATTTTTACAATATCAAGTAAATTATTAAATTCAATCGGTAGTGAGCCAAATCTATCAATCATCTCATCTTTAAATTTCTCTACTTCTATCTCATTACTTAAATTACCTATTCTTCTATATAATCCGAGTTTAAGAGCTGAATCAGATACATAGTTATCAGGAATAAAGACGGATAATCCTAAATTAATAGTTGGGATAAATTGTTGTTCTGAAACAACCGGTTCATCTTTAAAAAGAGCTATTTGTTCTTCCAACATTTCTTGATATAGTTCAGTACCTACTTCTTTAATTTGCCCAGATTGCTCTTCACCGATTAAATTACCGAAACCTCGTAAATCCGCATCATGACTTGCAATAGTAAAACCTGAACCTAAAGCACAGCTATTTTGTATTATCTCTAAGCGTCTTAAGGAGTGCGAGGTCATTTTTTTATGACTTTCTACTGTTAAATAAGCATAGCCTCGCATTTTAGCCCGACCTATCCGACCACGCAATTGATAAAGCTGACCAAGACCCAGCATATCGGCTTTATGTATGATCATGGTATTTGCCTCAGCTATGTCAATTCCTGACTCTATAATAGTAGTTGAGACTAGTATATCGAATTTGCCGGCATAAAACTCGCTCATGACCTCATCAATTTTATTAGGAGTCATTTTTCCATGAGCTATTTTATAGCTTAATTCCGGTACAATTTGTTTAAGTTGTTTCTCTATACTTTCAATGTCTTTAATTCGAGGAACTACATAAAAACTTCTTCCCCCTCTAAAATGTTCACGTAATAATGAATCTCGGATAATAACCGGATCAAACGGCATAACTGCCGTACGCACCTCTAACCTGTTTAGAGGCGGTGTTGCAATAATGCTTAATTCTTTTAGACCTGTCATTGACATTTGTAGCGTTCTAGGAATCGGTGTTGCCGACATTGCAAGTACGTGAGTGGAAGATTTTAACTGTTTTAAAAATTCTTTTTGACTGACACCGAAATGCTGTTCTTCATCGATTATTAATAATTTCAGATTAAAGAATTTTGTATTTTTATGTAATAAAGAGTGAGTACCTATTATTATATTTATTTTACCGCTTTCAAGTTCTGATCTTACAATTTTTGCTTCTTTAGAACTAATAATGCTAGATAATTGTTTGATATTTAAACCAAAACCCTTGAACCTTTCTATGAACCTTGAAAAATGCTGACTACATAAAATAGTTGTCGGTACAACTACGGCTACTTGAGGTAAATGTTCATTTAAAGATTTTGCTACCATAAAAACGGCACGCATTGCTACTTCTGTTTTACCAAACCCAACATCACCGCATATTAACCTATCCATTAACATACCGCTTCTTAGATCTTCTCTAATATCGTTTATAGCGGTTAACTGGTCTTCTGTTTCGCTGAAAGGAAAATTAGCACAAAATTTATCATATTCTTCAAGGTCAAATTCAACGGAAGCACTAGTATTAAGTTTTCTTTTAGCTGCTATTTGTATTAAATGCAGTGCTATCTCTTTTATACGGTTTTTAAGTTTTGCTTTACTTCTTTGCCATGAGACACTACCAAGTTTATCAAGCTCCGCATTATCATTACCGTATTTCTTTATTACCTCTATATTTTCAACCGGTATATATAATTTATCATTACCAGCATATAAGATCTTTAAAAAATCATGCAGCTTGCCTTTGATTTCTAAAGCTTCTAGCTTTAAAAACTGCCCTATTCCATGATCTTTATGAACAACAAACTCGCCTTCTGCTAAATTATCAAGCTCTAGCAAAATGTTTTTAAGTTTTTTGTTAGTGTTTGTAGAGCTAGATTTTTCTTCTAATAATTCGCTAGCGGTAATAAATAAATATTCGCAAGTAACAAAGCTTTGGTTTAAAGGTAGTAATGCAATATTTATTACGTTTATTTTGGCTTCTCTTAAGTATTCTATCTCATTATAAGTATATTCGTAATTTGTAATTATACTTTTAATTCGCTCAAAGCTACTTAAAACGCTTGAGCCTATAATAATTTTTTTACGAGAATTAGCTTTGATGACTTCAAATAATTTATCAAAAACCGTTTTCTTTTCTATAAAACTTGTAGAGCTAATATTTTCAATTAAGCTAGCTTGCTCGGAATTTTCATAACTAATTAATATATTATTTTTTTGTTCGAGTAATTCCATTATTTCGGAAGCGGTAAAATATAAACTAGTTGGCGTCAGAGTAGGATAGAAACTATTAAATTTAAGTTTATTCGCCTCTGATCTTGCCGAATAAAAATCGTTATAACTATGTTCAAATTCTAAAATGGCTTGTTTTGACAGATTATCGAATATAAAAATAGGATCGTTTAGGTAATCTACTAAGTTAGAGCAGGAATCATAAAATAACGGGAGTAATTGTTCATATCCCGAAAATTTTCTTCCCGATATTACCGCCTCATATAAAGGATTATCAGTATGATTAACTCCAAAACTTCGTAAGTAATTATTCTTAAAATTAATTATAGTTTCAGTGTTTAAAACTATCTCGTTTGCAGGACTAATAACAAGTTCTAGGCAAGATTTAGTAGAAATTTGCGTATCAATATCAAATTCTTTGATTGATTCAATATAATCCCAGCTAAAATTAACTCTATAAGCTTTAGGACCGGGCAGTATTATATCAATGATTTCGCCTCTAACTGCAAACTCCCCGACATCGATGCTACTCGCATTTCTCGTAAAACTATTTTCTACTAGAAACATAGCAAGCTCATCCGTAGTAAATTTTATTTTAGGAGATAATTTCAAAAAATATTTAGAAAAAAAATCTTTTGAAGGTAATTTGTTTAATAAGCTTGCTGCATGAGTGATAAGTACTTTACCGTTACTATTTGTTGCTAGCTTAGTTAATATTTCTGCACGTCTAGATAAAATATTAGGACTTGGAGACGCATGATCGTAGGGTATAGTATCATAGCTAGGAAAATAATAAATATTTTCATTGGAAGAAAAAAATAATGCTTGCTTGTATAATTGCAACGCCTCCTCTTCATTACTTGTAACTACGATAAAATCTTGCTTAGGGTTCTTAGTAAAATTATCGATTGCAAAGAAAAATTTGGCAGTTGCCGGAAATTTTTGTTGTAACATTCTATAGGAGTTTATATTTTTGCTATTTCGCTTAATTTATTTATTATTTCGGTATCTAGATTAGAAGGAATAGAAGATTTTTTAGTAATCCAAGTATAAAGATCATTATCATTTTGATCAAGTATTAAAGTATAGCTTTCAAGTTTTTTTTCATCCATCAAGAATAAGTACTTTTCGGCAAAGCTACTAAGTATATAGTCCATTTCTTTACAGCCACGATTTTTACTACGATAAAGAAGTTTTTTTTGTAAAGAGTTTTTATTTAATTTATTCATGTTATAAAACCTTGCAAAAATTTTTTATAATAATATTATTAAAATTATCAGATACCAAGATCATTTTAAAAATGCTTTAATAATTAAGCACTCTAATAAATCCATTCTACATGGATAAAATTCTATTAATTTTATTATCAATAACAGCTATAAAAGCGTACAAAAAATATGTTAGTTCAAAATATCTGTTCTACAAAAGCTTATGATATCGTGGCTTCAAACGATAATGCTTTTCTTGTGGATGTTAGAACGAAAGAAGAATGGCAGCAGGTGGGCATACCTTGCCTAAAAAATAAAGATAAAGTGATTTTTCTAAGCTGGCAACTATCACCTTTTATGGAAATAAATAGAAATTTTGAAGATAATTTTTTATCTAGCATTAACGATAAAATCTATGCGATAGACTTCTTACAAACGTCCGCTAATAAGGATAAATTTGAAGAAAACACTTCACCTAGCACCGCAGCATACACAAAAGCACGTGAGGATGAGGGGTTAGGATTGACATACAAATTACCCTTAGAAGCAAGTTATGCAAAAAGTCTAATAATATTTTTTCTATGTCGTTCAGGATATAGGTCATTTATTGCGGCAAATTTTGTAGCTAATATGGGCTATAAAAATTGTTATAATATTAGTGACGGTTTTGAAGGAAATAATCAAAATAAAGGCTGGAAACAAAATAACTTACCGTGGCAGTTTTAAGTGAATACTAATCAAATAATTTTAACAGATCAAGGCGATAATTATGTAAATGTCTGGAGTCATGTGGCTCAGGATCTTTACAATCATTACGGCGAAACCCTATATAATAGTTGGTTCAGTAAAGTCAATTTTATAGAATCTTCCTTAAATACCGTTATTCTTTGTGCACCTACTAATTTTGTTAGAGATTGGATAAAATCAAAATACTCTATGGTCATATTGCAACTATTTCAACATTATAACAATACCATTAAATCGGTTGAAATAATTACTAAAGAGTTACCTGGAACAGCCCAAACGATTATAGAGCTACCTACTAAGACTTTTGCCGATATCGGCAGCAGCGAGCTTAACTCGGAAAATATCTTTTCAACTCTTGACGTGCGTTTTACTTTCGATAATTTTGTGGTTGGGGCCCCTAATGAGCTGGCTTATGCTGCTGCAAGAGCAGTTGCAGAGTCATCCGGTGCCGTTTCTGAATCTAATCCTCTTTTTCTATATGGCGGTGTAGGACTTGGGAAAACACATTTAATGCACGCAATCGGTTGGTATATCAAGCAAAATAATCCAGGTCGTAAAGTAATATATATGTCGGCTGAGAAGTTTATGTATCAATTCGTTAAAGCATTGCGTAATAAAGATGTGATGTCATTTAAAGAAAAATTTCGCTCGGTTGATGTATTAATGATCGATGATATTCAGTTTATTTGCGGTAAAGATAGTACGCAGGAGGAATTTTTCCATACTTTTAATACGCTAATTGATAATAACCGTCAAATGGTTATTTCTTGCGATAGATCTCCTTCAGATTTAGATAATATTGAAGACCGAATTAAATCTCGTCTTGGATGGGGCTTAGTTGCCGACGTTCATAGTACTACTTATGAGCTACGACTCGGTATTCTAGAATCTAAAATTGAACAAATGAATGTTAAAATACCAAAAGACGTAATTGATTTTTTAGCATCTAAAATCGTTTCAAACGTTAGAGAACTTGAAGGAGCTTTGAATAAAGTAATTGCTCATTCTAATTTTACTCTAAAAGAAATAACGCTAGAAAATACACAAAATATCTTGCGGGATTTACTGCGTTCTAATGAAAGAATAATTACCGTTGAAGATATTCAGAAAAAAGTAGCAAATCGTTACAATATTAAATTATCCGATATGTCTTCTACTCGGAGGTCACGAGAAGTTGCAAGACCACGTCAAATAGCCATGTATCTTAGTAAAGCATTAACACCGAAAAGTTTAGCTGATATCGGCAAAAAATTCGGTAAGAAAGACCACACAACAGTTATGCATGCTATTAAGAAAGTAGAAGAATTACTGGAAAGTGATATAGAACTTCGTGAAGAGATTAACTTACTGATGAAAATATTACAGAACTGAATAAAGTACCGTGGTCAAGCTGGTGTTGTTGCGTGAATATAAAAAAGCACTCGGTGTCATACCGTGGCTTGACCACGGTATCCAGGAAAAACAACTTAAAATACTAAAATTTTAGTATTTTAAACTGGATCCCGCTACAAGCACAACTGAAAACCACGCAACAATGCCACGCGGGGATGACATCAATGCCAAAAAAACCTAATTCAATCCAAGAAATCTTTTTAAAATTATCCGGAAAATACCGGATTAAAAGAATTATAGATAATCACGGTTACGGTGAGGGGGTAGCATACTTCCTGCCTGAAAGTTTAAATGAATTAATATACAAAGAGGAGTTGAAAATTCATTATAACGACTACGATCATCAAATCCCCGCTAATAAAGAATATAGATATATTTTAGAAAATAATAATATTGTAAAATATTTTGCCGAAGCAGAAAATAATTTATTTTATCGTTTAGATTTTATAGATGATTCAAGAGCTACAGGTAGCCATTTATGCGACAAAGACGAATATAACGCTACCTATATATTTATAAACCATAATTCTTTTTCTTTAAATTATAAAATCTTTGGACCTCAAAAAGACTATAATATTAATACTGTTTTTAATCGTATGTAATATTAGTATGTTCTCCCATTAGTTCAAAATGTCCTTTCATACTATCATCTATAGCGGTTGTTTCCACAATTTGATTAACATCATCATCATTTTCACCATCTATATTTTTTCCTTTAGAAAAAGAAAGTTTCAATCTCTTTCTAGGAGTAGTAGTTTGATTAAATTTTGCGGTAATATCTTGTAATACATCCTTGGTATATTCAGGGGCATCAATGTCATACCATTCTTTTACTTTAGCACATAAAATTTGTAGAATTTCAGGTAGGATTTTTTTAATTTCTTTCTTGAGAGATGCTTGTTTTTGAGCTAAAAACCCTTCAATATTTCTTAAGCTTTCAGTAAATTCCAAGTAGGTTATCTCAATTAAATCCTTTAAATCTCTTGAAAAATCCTTTTTTTCAAGCAATTTAGTTTTTGTAAGCTTTAAATTACGTTCTCCTATATTGTTTACTTTAAGAATTAAAGCAGTTAAATTTTGGTCTAATGAATTTAATAAATCCGTAGGACAATGTTCTAGTTTATTAACTTGTTCTAAAAAATGTTTGATATCATTGATTTTTATATTATCCATTTTTTTGTAAAATTGCATTGAAGATAAGATGTCAAATATTCGTGCTATATTTGCTAATTTATAATTATTTAATTTTTCACTAAGCCATTCTATTAATATATTACCTTCTTTGATAAGTAATAGATCACCGTTTTGTACATTTGTAATGTCATAATCCATAGAATAAGAATTTGGTAACACATATTTATAGTTTTTAATTATCCCTCTTGCTTGAGCAACGGCATGCTCGGTAGACATAGGAAAAAACTCCTTATTTGATAAAAATATACTATTTTTTTCAATAAGTTCTAGAAACATCGGAGCTGTAAATAAGGTTGCATTATTTCTATATATTTCAACTACAAACAATAAATATGTTAGCTTTTCAGCAAAATAGTTTAAATCACGCGGCAGCTCTTGTATAGTTTGTGAAGCTTCTTTATTTTTTATAACTTCAAATATACGTTCTATAATATTATTTTTATGTTCTAGCCTTTGATTAAATTTAGATAAGATTTCATCATATGTTCCAAAACCCGGTACATCTGTTTGTATATTACCGCTTTTGTAATGCATAACATGATTAGCTGTAAATGTTTTTTTCATAGTATTAGGGATATTACATATAGTAGAAGAATTATCATCCATACCATCTAACATTACAGATTTTAGAGTAATTTTAGTTGTTTTAGTAGTTGTTTTAGTAAATGCTAACAACTCTTTAGAATTATGTATTGTAAAATTTAATGAGTTATTACTTATGCTTTTTAAGTTGATATTACTATTTTGCAATTCTTGTAATAATACTTTCTTTGCATACTCAGCAGTAATACCACCTGCTAAAGTAAATATCTTAGGAATAGAATGATTTGGATTAAATACACAGTGTAATAGCTCTTGATAATCCTTATCACTTATATTTTCTTTGTTATAATCTTTAAATAATTTATTAAAATGTTTATTAAAAGCAGTTTTTATAATTTGTAAGTTTTCTTGTAAAGACTCATTATCTACAGTTAATATTTCAGATTTAATTTTTTTATAACTATTTCTAATAGCAGAATATTTAAAAAATCTATCGGCTAAATTATGTAATATTAAACCAAGTCTAAGTTTTAATCCTTTAGATGTACTTATATAACTAATATCAAGTATATTTCTTAATAAAAAATCAAGATGTTGAGGTGAGGTGTAATTTTCTTTTGACTCTTCCTCAGAAGAGCTGTCTAAGATTTCGCGTTTTAGTGTCATTATTTATAGTAGAATTAAGGTTTAATTATTTAAAATATATTTTTATAAAGTCGTTTAAATTATCTACAGCATCAGCGAGAGGAATTGTTTCGCCTATATAAGGCAGATAATCTACATTAGAAACATGATCATTTTCAGATATTAAATCTTTAACATTCAAAGTTACTCCAGTATTTCCCTCGAATAAATAAAAAAACGCCAAAGCTTTAACTATTTCACCTTTTACAAGATGCTTAGATAATTCTTTTTTTCCATAAGCAACTGCATCTTCAGTACTGTTTAACTCGTTAATTACTGAGGATTCCATTTTCTTTATTTCAGCTGCTAATAAATCGGGATTTACATCGCTATTACTAGGATTACTTAGCATATCTCATACCGTTATAGTTATAATATTAGCTATATACTAAAATATTAATCATTAATCAAGTATCTTTTACTAATAGTTATAATTTTATTTCATAAGTTAAATTTTATTAGGATTTCTAGGTGGATTTTGTTGACAAAGGTTAATTTTTATTATATATTGCCGCACAATCTAAATCTTTACGGTATTGTGATGGCAGAAAAAATTGATAATGTAAAAACTAATAGAGTACTTGCACTTTCTGGCGGTGGAATTAAAGGCATATCCGAGTTAATGGTGCTTATAGAAATCGAGGAAAGAACAGGAAAATCTATTTCTGAGCTATTCCCTATTATTTCCGGTACTAGTGTTGGGGGGCTTATAGCTGCATTATTAACAATTCCGAAAGAACCTGGTTCAAAAGAAGCAAAATACAGTGCTAAAGAGGCACTTGAAATATTTAAAGAAAGTAGCAGCGATATATTTCCTGATACTTTCTTAGGTTCAGTTAAGCAATTATTTACTCATAAATATAGTCAAAAGCCTTTAAAAGAATTACTAGAAAAATATATAGGTGATAATAGGATGGATAGTCCTACTTCTCGCCTTGTTATTCCTGTAAATGATTTGACTAATAACGGTGGAGAGTTAGAAATTTTTGACAGCTTCCACGGCTATAGTTCTCATGTTAGAGTAAAAGACGTATTACTTGCAACAACTGCAGCACCTACTTAT
>DYDV01000008.1 GCA_020404465.1 Rickettsia endosymbiont of Omalisus fontisbellaquei | reverse complement strand
GCCTGACGGCGGCGGTGATCCTGTATTATTTCAGCATCTATTTTGGTTTTTCGGTCATCCTGAAGTATATATCGTAATACTTCCAGGCTTTGGTATAGTAAGTCAGGTTATTTCAACTTTTTCACGCAAACCTATATTTGGCTATCAAGGTATGGTTGCAGCTATGGTAATAATCGGTTTCGTCGGATTTATCGTATGGGCTCACCATATGTTTACTGTTGGGCTTTCTTATAATGCACTTATATATTTTACTGCCGGAACAATGATTATTGCCGTTCCAACGGGTATTAAAATATTTAGCTGGATCGCTACTATGTGGGGCGGCTCGATTACGTTCCCAACTCCAATGCTATTTTCAATAGGATTCATTATATTATTTACGATTGGCGGCGTAACTGGCATAATTCTCTCAAACTCAGCACTTGATAGAGTGCTGCACGATACTTATTACGTTGTTGCACATTTCCATTATACAATGTCGCTTGGTGCTTTATTTACAGCATTTGCCGGCTTTTATTATTGGTTCGGCAAAATATCCGGTAAACAATATCCCGAAATCTTAGGCAAAATCCATTTTTGGATTACTTTTATTGGGGTTAATTTAACTTTCTTCCCACAACATTTTTTAGGTCTTGCGGGCATGCCAAGAAGAATACCTGACTACCCTGAGGCTTTCGCCGGCTGGAATATGGTTTCTTCAATAGGAGCAGGTATCTCTATGGCAGCTGCACTTTATTTCGTATTCATCGTTTTTTATACTTTAAAGTATGGCAAAGATTGTCCGGCAAATCCTTGGGGTGACGGTGCTGACACATTAGAATGGACACTTACCTCCCCACCGCCGTTCCATACATTTGAAACACCGCCACATATTGAGGGGTAATGGCGGCTTTTTGTTATATAGTTCAGAAGAAGACTTTCTATGTCATTCCCGCGAAAAAGTGTTGTTGGATGGCTCACTCCCACCTCTGTCATCCCGCGACTTGATCGCGGGATCCAGTTTAAAATATCAATACTATTGATATTTTTAGTTGTTTTTCTGGATACCGTGGTCAAGCCACGGTATGACACAGAGGGCGTTTTTCGAGCCATGCAACAAAGCCATGTGGAAGCGGGAATGACATAAACGAGCTATGCAACAACACTTACGACTGCTTGTAATAACATAGCTAACAGAAAAATAGTAAAACGATAATAAAATGAAAAAAAAACCGATAATAGGTATTACTCCTGATTTAGCTCAAAATTGTGAAAAATATACTTATGCTGTTTTTCCATGGTATGCCTTGCGAAGAAACTATACTGATGCGATTATTGCAGCCGGTGGTGTACCGCTATTACTACCATATCAAAGCGAAACAATAAATGAACTTATGAACCTTGTTGACGGCGTTGTAATTCCAGGCGGTGATGAGGATATACATCCTAAATTTTATGAACCGGAATATGCCGAAGATGTAGTAATTTCTAATGAAGAACGTGATAATTTTGAGATATTAGTTTTAAAGAAATCATTGGAAAAAGATATTCCGGTTTTAGGAATATGCCGAGGAATGCAGTTATTAAACGTTATTTTCAAAGGTACTCTTATTAAGCATATTCCTGATTATATTAAAGAAACAGAACAATCCATAATAATTAATCATACACAGCCTTCGCCTAAAAACATAGTTTCGCATTCAATCAATATAGAAGCAGCTACTAAACTTGCTAAGATAGCTAATAATCAGCTACAAACTATGGTTAATTCAACTCATCACCAAGCTGTTAAACAACTTGGTAACGATCTTATCGTATCTGCAAAAGCAGAAGACGGGATAATTGAAGCCATTGAATCAACAAAACATAAATTCGTTATCGGCGTTCAGTGGCATCCTGAATATCTTAACGATAATGGGGTAGATTTAGAATTATTTAAAGAACTCATAAAAGCTAGTATGGTGTAAACACTACTAGCTCTTTACTCAATACTTAACTAAAACTCCATTCTATACCTATTTCGCCTAAAATTTCTTCAGCCTTATCAACATCATACTTAAGAGCTTGATAATTATTATCATACTCTTCAAATACAGAAGTAATAGGAGAAATATTTAAAAAGTCTTTTACCTCTTTACATAATAAAGTAATGTTTTTAACATTTTCTACTTCAGGACTATTTAATACTATTTCTATTTTATCTTTTAATCCAGGTAATTTATCTAATAAATCTTGCTTAATTACATCTGTGCTTAAATTTATAGTTTCTAAGCTTTTATAACATTCATGATACTTTAAAATAACATTTAAACAATTTCCTACTGTCGATTTAGCTTTTAAATAATGATTATTTAAAATATCTTTCAGCTTAGAAATTTTTGCTCCATCATGTGTGGTTTTTAATAATACTAAGTTTGGTATTAAGCTTTCTGGATTATTTTGGTAATATGTAAGAGAAGAATTATATTCATTCTCATTGAATGGACCGTATCCAAGAACTGCGAAAATACTTGGAGTGGTAAAGAATTTTAAATTATCTTCCAGCAACTTCTTATCATTTTCATTAATTTTTTCTTCTTTTTTATTATCAACGGACCTTAAAAACACATTTTTAGGTAATATATTTTCAAGATTTGGATTTAATAATTTTTCAATTTCATTAGTTAATAGATCTACATTATCTTCAAAATTTTTTCCCCAATCTAAAAGCTTAGATACTAATTTATCATCAAATTTAATTATCTCTCTTATTTTATCACTAAAAGAACCTAGTATTTTCTTAAAATTTTCATAAGTTTCACATTCTTCTACTAAGTATTTTTTTAAATTATCGTAAATATCATAATTGCTATTATTAAAACTAATAATTTTTAATAAAGCTTCTGCTTCTAATAATAAAGTTGCTGCTTCTGAGTCTTTAGATATTTCAAGCTTTTCATTATTTGCTTCCGATAATAAAACTTCAACTGAACTTTCAGATATCTCATCTGATAGCAAAACTTCTGCTTCTAAACCTTCAGATGTTCCAAGCTTTTCGTTATTTGTTTCCGATAATAAAAGCTCTGCTTCTAAACCTTCAGATGTTCCAAGCTTTTCGTTATTTGTTTCCGATAATAAAAGCTCTGCTTCTAAACCTTCAGATATTCTAAGCTTTTCGTTATTTGCTACTAAAAAGCAAAATCTTTTTAATGCTAAATCTTTTACAGTTACTATATCTTCATCTTTATAACTTAATAATTCCGATGGGTTATGTGCCAAAATAGATAATATCTTACTACTTTTAATAATTTGTAATATTTTTTCTTTAGTAGGTTCTAACATTGCAACACCATAAGGAATAGGTGAAGTAGGATTTATCTCCTTTAAGGGTATTAAAGAATTAATAAAAGACTTGTACTTATATAAACTAATTCCACTAACTATATATAATAATTCAGCAATTGGTGCATATACTTCCTCATTTAAAATAGTAGTATGAGAATCATTAGGTATCCAATATAAATCGTTATTAAAAATTTTAGCTACTAAACCTTTAATTTTACCTTTAGATAGCTTAGATAAGGTTTCTTTTTTTAAAACTAAATATTGATCTTTCTCTCTTGTATTTACTATATATGTTATATTAGACATATTACATATTCCTTAATTTTTGTTAGTAATTTTTACATAATAATTAATAAAAATTAGTAATCAAGTATTATTTATCATAAAATATGATTTTTTTATTATAATTTATTTTAAATATCCAATATGTTATAGTTAGTCTAAAAATATATTATTATGACTTTTTTAGAAAATTTTGCTGAGTATATCATTGATAAATTAGGTAAAGGTAACGAAGTTCAAATAATATTGCCTAATAATTTCTCATGCCTAGAATTAAAGAAGATTTTAACCGATAAATATCAAATTAAATTACCTATCATTATTCCTTTTAGTGCTATCCTTTCAAAAAAAAATGATTCGGATTATATATCTAAAATAGAAGAATTACTTATTTTATCATCCATTATCACCGAATATAAAGAATTACCTTTTAATATTGAAGAATCGTTAAAAGCCGCAGAAATTCTAAGAAAACTATTTAATGATCTTATAATCAATAATATCGATATAAAATTAATAGAAACTTATAATAATTCTAACTATTGGCAAAAGATTTATAAATTTCTAGAATATTGCTTTTTGAGATGGCAAGAAGAAATATCGCTTACTCAAAAACAAACTAAAACAGTTTATAAATTAAAGTTATTACAAGAAGAAATAATAAGGATAAAAACGAATCATAGACACGTAATACTAGCGGGAATATTCAAACCTGATCCTTTCTTAAAAAAATTTGAAGAAGAATTAAAGGATTATGTAATTTACTACAATCCCAACTTAACTACAATTAAGGATAATATATGCTATTACGACCCCACAAATATTTATGAAGAGGCGGAAGCAGTAGCTTATATATGCACTCAAAATAGTAATAAAAAGATAGCAATTGTTACAAATAATAACAAACTTAAAAAAATATATTGTAATTTTTTAGATAAATATTGCTTAGCTTTTGAAGATTTAATCGGTAATGATCTAGCTCTTACGAATATTGCCGATTTACTGATATCTATTATTAAAATATTATGTAATAATTTTGATTTAACAATCTTATTTTTATTACTTAAAAACCCTTTAATTAACTGCTCTGCCGTACAGAAGTTAGAACTAATGCTATCAGGTAAAAACCGTTTTATATCTTCACCAAAATATTTATTACAATTACAATTTGATAATGAAGAGGTAAAAGAATATTGCCGTAACCTAATAGATATTTTATTTAACGATACTCCACATAGTATACAAGATATTCTAACCTTAACTAAAGAAATAGCTGAAAAACTTGTACCTGAAATTTGGGAAAAAGAAGGAGGAGCAGAACTACTTGAATTTTTAACAAATTTAACCTCATATCTCTCTATGTCATTCCTGTCATTCCTGCGAAAGCAGGAATCCAATGATAAAAAAGACTTTCCTAAAATTTTCTCTTTTTTACTTGTAAGTCACAAATATTATAAAAATACCGACCCTGCTAATGTTATTATAGGACAACCTGAAGATTTAGCATTATGCGAATTTGACTTAATTATATTACCTCATTTTAATAGCGAAAACTGGTCTCCTAATAACAAGGCTCACCCATGGCTTAGCAAGAAAGCTTTGCAGATATTAAATATAGATTATGGTGAAATTGGCTCTACTCTATATTCAGGTTACTTCAATTTATTTCTACAAAATAAACAAGTAATTATACTAAACGCTAAAAAATATGATGGGAAGTTGTCAACTCCTTCTAATTTATTTTTGAAGCTATCAAAAGGTGTCATACCGTGGCTTGACCACGGTATCCATGCAATTAATAAAAGTGGTAATATTTTTTTGGATCCCGCGATCAAGTCTCGGGATGACAATGAGAAGCCACGGCAATCCACAGCTCTTAGTACTACTTTCCCAACAATCTTATCCGTAACCGATATAGAAACATTAATAAGAAACCCGTACGGTTTTTATGCTAAGAAAATCCTTGGATTACGTAAAAAAGATAATATATGGGAAGAGCCTAAAATATCGGATTTTGGTAGTTTTATTCATAAAGTTTTAGAGGAATATTCTAAAAATTATGACAAACAATATATTGATTTAAATTTGCTTGATAAACAAGTTGCCTTAATAAATATCGGTAATCATATTTTATATGGCACTATTCTACCCACCTACACAAAAAAAGCTTGGCAAATAAAACTTACAGCTTTCAGCAAAGCCTTTATTTTATTTGATATAGAACGTCGAAAAAACTGTAAAGAAATCTATTTTGAGATTAAAGGGGAATTACGATTAAATATTGCAGGTCAAGATATAAAAATAATCGGTATAGCTGACCGCATTGAAATAAGTAAATCAAACAATATAACTATACTGGATTATAAAACCGGTACTATTCCAACCAAGAAAGAAATAGAGCTTGGACTCTCTCCTCAACTTATTATAGAAAGCTTGATGTTACTAGAAAACGGATTTAATATTAAAAATGAAAATAATATAGTCAATTCAGTTGGACTTGGATACAAGGCACCGAGGGTAGAGCCTATAATAATAGGCGAGACGACGAGTAACATCGTCAGCAAGTCTAAATCAATTGACTATATTATCGCCTACGTAAAAATAACTAGTACCGAACCTTATGTGCAAACAACGGAAATAGCTTTAAGCATCGAGACTTTAAATAGACATAAAGCAGGACTCGTAAAATTACTTGAATATTACGTTACAAATAAGTCCTTTTCTTATGATTTAAATTTATCAAAATATAATGATTATTTGCATTTGGGTAGGCAGAGTTAACTGTAAAAATCGTCATTGCGAGGAAAAATTGAAAATTTTGACGAAGCAATCTCATGCCAAAGTCCTGAGGTTGCCACGCTCCCTACGATCGCGTAGCTCATGACGACGCAATAGCGTTTACAACTCCATCACTAACTTAAACTCTTTATTCTTCCCTATGATAATCTTACCATCAATATTATAAATAATCGGATCGTTAATTTTTTCATGACCAAATCTATTTGTTTTAAATACCGGAATATTTAAACTATCTGCAAAATTACGAAGCACTAACATTGTGCTTTCAGAATCTTTATCAAATGAACCAAATATTATGGCCTTAACATCCTCAAGCAATCCTGCTTGCTTTAAGTGCAAAAGCTCACGATCTAATCTAAAAGCAGCTACATTTACATCTTCTAAAAAAAGAATTTTGCCTTTAGTTTTTATCTGCCAGCTCGTTCCTATACTAGTCTGCACCATAGTTAAATTACCGCCGGTTAGTTTGCCATTAACAAGATCGCTTGATTTTGCTATATCGTTAAGCGGTAATAAATTATCTATAGTAACTTTCTTTACTTTACCTTTTAATATTTCAGCAAGCTTAGTAAAATTGCTTTGATCTTTTTCGGGCTTTAAAAGATCGGCTATATTACTGCCGTGAATAGTTTTCCATCCCCATTCTTGTGATAAAAAAAGATGTAAAGCCGTTATATCGCTATACCCTATAAAAAATTTCTCTTTATTTGGTTTTGGTAGTTTTAGTAAATCGGGAATTAATCTAGCCGAGCCATAGCCACCTCGTAAACTCCATACTACATTATCAGACTTATCAAATAACGCTTCCCTCAGACAATTAAACCTTACTTCATCGCTGCTTGCAAGAAACGGTAACTTGCCTTTAACAAGACACTTAGCCGGAATCTGCAAATTTAAAGCATTAATATTTTTTAAATCCGATAAAGTCTTATTATCAGCACCTGTTGCCGGAGCAACAACGGTAATAGGGATATTTTTTAGATTATTGGCAGCAGAAAAAGCTGATATTGAAAAAAATAATATTACTAGTAAAGATAAATTTTTAAGAATCATAGATATAATTGATAGGTATTGTTACATGAACAGGTAAATCTACTATGTCACCCCGTGGCTTGACCACGGGGTCCAGTCCTTATTTTATTTTTTTCTGGATCCCATGAATAAATCACGGGATGACACAGAGAAAAGAACCGGATTCCCGCTTTCGCGGGAATGAAGAGAGACGGGAAAACGACATAGGAACCAAGAATAACCTCAAGAAATTATTATAAATATGAAACACCGTCACCTAAGATTTTTGCTTCTTCAGTTCTCATTTGGTCAAGAGTAAGAGTGTCATAGTTATTGAATTCATCAATAAACGTTTGTGGCATATTATCGACTATCTCATGTACAGCTTCATATTTATCCATATCGCTATTAGAAGTATATGCTAATTTTAATGCTATTTCCTTTTTAACAAGATTAGAATCTTCAGGCGATAATTTGCTTAAAATATTAGTTAATTGTTTTATAAAATTTGGTTTATCTAATAAATCTATAATCTTCTTAACTTCATATTTAGCACCATTAGTAAGCGTTACTTCAGATCCAAGTATTTTTGATATAACTTCTATATCATCATCAGAATCTTCATCTGAGGTAGTAGCTTGTGTAGACGTATTAGCAAAATTATTTATTTTTTCACTCGCTGAAGCATCGGCATTGATTCTTGCCATCTCTGCATCATGCATTGCTATTACCGTCCCTATATCATTAGTATACTCCTGTAATACTTCTTTAGTTGGAACTCCTTTATACTCCTGTGGAAGCGGGAGTACTATACCTGAATTTTTTATAAACTCTGCTGCTTGCTTTACAGTAGACATAGGACTTGATTCCTTATGTGAAACAAAAGGTATATTTCTAAGTATAACTATACCATTTAGATCAAGCTCTTTATAATTTTGATTAAATAGTGATTGATTACTTGTTTTAACCGCATCATATGCTCTTATGGCATGACCAAACATAGGGTCATCAGTTGATATATTCTGTAATGGAATCTTCCAATTTGTATAATCAACAGATTGTATCTGAACCATTGGTCCATCATAACCAATAGAATATTTTTGCAGTAATGAAATTACATCATTTACCGACTGTAATGTTTCTGAAGCTTGTGATAACGTAATATTATGCTTCTTAATATTAACATCAAGTGCATTTTTAGTACTAGCATTCAAGTTAGATACTAAGCTATTATACTGAGCCGGATTATTTCTAGCTTCTAAAATATTTAATATTTGTTTAAATTCCTCGATTGTTTTTTCGCGTTTTCCTCTATCACCTGAAAGCCAATGCCATTGGAAATTTTCAGTTTGTCCACCATACATTGGAACTTGAACATTTGCAGTTTCACGATCATATGTAAAAATTTTACTTCCGTTGAGTTCATTAATCCTGTCGATCTGATTTTTACATTTCTCTACTTGAGAATCATGATCATTACGATTTTTTTTAAATTCTTTTTCTACTTTTCCTAAAAGTCCACCATGTTTTGGCATAATCTTCTCCTTAATTTATGTTTTTAATTAGTTTCCGTATCATACTTATATATTACCACATGTCAAAATAAAATACTAATAAAAATTAATTTTTTGATATATCACAAGCATGCAAGTCTTGTTTGAATTTTAGAGTATTATTTTCACCTAAAATTATACGATAAATTTGAATATTTTCAAGTACTCTTTGAACATAATCTCTTGTCTCACGATAAGGTATAAGCTCTATCCAATCTACGATTTTTCTAGTATCTTTTATATCTCTTGGATCACCGAATCTATCAATCCATTTTACTACCTTATGACTTCCGGCATTATAAGAAGCAATAGACAAAATATAAGAGCCTCTATGGTCACCTAGCAATTGTTTAAAATGATGAGTACCAAGTTTAATATTATATACCGGGTTCCTAGTTAAATCCGCTACATTACATTTAGCATTTATAGATCTTGCAGTATCGCAAGCAGTTTTTTCTATAAGCTGCATTAAGCCCATAGCACTTGCACTACTTATTGCCGAATGATCAAAAACCGATTCCTGTCTAATTATTCCATAAGTTAAATGAGATGAGATAGGTAAACCTGCTAGATTATAAGGCGTCGGGAAAGCACAATCTGCAATAAAAATGTTATTTTGAGCAGCAATTTTTGCTACATCAACCATATAATGGGTATTATTACATCCCTTAATAATATTCACAATTATTTGAATTTCCGTAGGGTTTTTAGTATTTGTAATCGCTGCTTTGGAATATATCATAGCTAAATGGTTTTTATTATATTTAACCAGTAATTTTATTGCTTTAATAATCTCTTTATTTTCTATGTTTTTCCTTTCTTCAGAAGTTATTACGGGAATAGGAGGCAAAACTAACTTTGTCCTATTTAATTCAATATTTGCTACCTGTCCGTAAAAGGTAAAAGAATATTTGGCTGCCTGCTCGTAAAATTTCTTAGCTGTTTGCTTATCGCCTTTTGCTTCATAGCTGCGGCCTAACCAATAAAACCCACGTGCCAAACTAATTGGGGTTTTAACCACCTTAATAAATTTATTAAAATGCACTAATGCCTGATCCGGCTTCTTTAAAAAGCTTAAAGAAAGCCAACCTGCAAGCCACTCCTGCTCTCTTATAGTTTCAGGACAAGTAGCAAAAGGAAGCGTTGCCATTCTATAACTATTAGCAAAATCTTTGTAATCGATGAATTCACGAGCATAATAAGATTGAATGCGACACCATTTAGCAAAATGCTTACGGTTATTTTTGGCTTTCTTAAATAAGGTAATATCTTCCTTTGTCGGTTTTTGCGTTTTCTTAGAATCTAAATAACGATATAACAAACCGGAAGTATAATATTTTTCAGGAACGCTTCTAAAAAGCTTCTCAGCGTTTGGTGATTTACCTATAATCGCAATTTGTGCTTTAAAAGAATTACGATAGCCTTGATCTACATATTTTAGCGACTGCTCAGCAGACCTAATATCATTTTTCCATAAATGTTCTTCTATTCGCTCTAAATGATCACTCGCAGTTAAATATTTATGCCATCTACCATAATATGCCTTTTCTTCTTCAGGAATGAAATTGGCGTATATCCACGCTTCTTTAATAATAGGCAATAATATTTTTTGATCTTTAATTAAGCTACTTGCAGCAGCCGCATAAAACTTATAACCTTTACCGGTAAGCGGCGGATGTTTACTAAACCAATCAAAAATTACTTTTTTATTTGTATTATTATTTAGATATTCTTCGGCTCTTTCTTCGAGTAGTTTATTTTGAGGCCAATTTGGGTTATCACGTAAAAACTTTATTACCTGCTCAAAACTATTATCTGAATATTTATTATTCAAAAATTTTTGTGAAAAAACGATTTTTGTTAAAGCTTTATTATTTACTTCTAAAGCTAAATCTTCAGCTTGTGACCAGTTTTTTTGATCGATATAGGTAAAAATTTGTTTTATATTATCTACAGGACCGGAATTAGCATTTACCCCAGTTGTCATCCCGTGGCTTGACCACGGGATCCAGTTCAAAGCTAACAAGAATATCGTAATTAATAATTTTATTTTCATAAGTTTATAAGCGTTTTTATGTCATTCCCGCGAAAGCGGGAATCTAGTACTTTAAGGCTTTTTAAAAGCTCGATTTATCTCGCTTTACTCTGGATTCCCGCCTACGCGGGAATGACATAAAACGAACCATGCAATAACACCTCTTCGCAGGAATGACATAGAGACTAACTAAACACCAGTCGAACCAAAACCACCACTACCACGCATCGTTTCTTCAAGCGTGCTACTTTCTTCCCATAATATACGTTCGTACTTTGCGATTATCATCTGTGCAATTCGCATGCCTTTTTCTATAACAAAATCTTCTGTGCCGAGGTTAATAAGAATAACTTTTATTTCACCTCGATAATCTGCATCAATAGTACCCGGTGAATTAGCAACCGTAATACCGTGTTTAACGGCAAGACCCGAACGAGGTCTTATCTGTGCTTCAAACGAATCCGGTAGTGCTATAGCAATGCCTGTCGGGATTAACTGTATACTACCTGCTTTTATTGTTATAGGTTGGTCGTTTGCAGCTATTAAATCCATCCCCGCACTATGCTCTGTAGCATATTCCGGCAAACTGCCTGAAAAATTTTCTAATTTCTTAATTTTAACTTGCGTTATAGTCATAATACTTCTCATAGGTGAAGAGTTGATCTGGTACATTTATTGGCATTGCCTAAAAAAAGTTGTTTTATAGTATAGTTTAGCCTTCAGGTGTCATTCCCGCGGAAGCGGGAATCCAGTAATTAAAAGGTGCGTACACAGTAAGTTTTTAAAATTAAAAGCTCGATTTATCTCGCTTTTTTCTGGATTCCCGCTTTCGCGGGAATGACATAGAAACTTTAGATCAACTCTTTTTAGGCAATGCCTATTTATTTTATATCAAATTTATCGTTAATAATTTTATTTTCAACGGCATCAATTAAAGAATTAGCAAAATTATCGGTTAATGTCTTGCTTCCCATGCCAAGTTTCTTTTTAAGCCAAGGCTGTTTAGCACACAGATATTGAAACTTAATATTGTCGCCGAATTTTTCTTTCATCACGCTATACATATCCCCTATACCATCAATCAAGCCGTAATCAAGAGCCGTTTGTCCTGCCCAAAATTCACCGTTAAATAAAATTTCGTCTTGTTGTGTTAACTTCCCTACTCTTCTTGTTTTAACATAATCTACGAAATGCTCATAAACCTGCTTTTGTAGACTTTTTATAATTTTAAGGTCATCTTTGTTAACAGGCTGAAAAGGATCTAATACCGATTTATTTTTCCCTTCTGTGTAAACTCTTCGCTCTATTCCAAGTTTATTAATCGCTTCATGAAAACCAAAGCCGCTTGATACTACTCCAATACTACCGATAACCGAACTTGGCAAAGCATATATCCGGTCTCCGCTGCAAGCAAGCCAATATCCGCCTGAAGCTGCCATATCTTCAATAAAACTATAAATTTTTATTTTATTTTCTTTAGCAAGGTCACGAATACGTTTTGCAATAAGTTCAGATTGTACAGGCGAACCTCCCGGAGAATTAATAATTAAACATAAGGCTTTTAGTTTCTTTATTTTAAAAGCTTTTTCTATTAATTCATTTAATGATTCTAACGTAAGACCTGATTGCACGGTACTTACTTTACCGATAACACCGCTGAGGCGTAAAACAGCAATTACGTCTTTAGAATCGCCAAAAACCGAAGCAAATAACTGTTCTATTTTACTTATCTGACGTTTTGCTATTACCTGCTCAAATTCTGCACCCGCAATAGCCGATTTGTTTACTTCGTTCATTAATTTACCTATTATTAACCTTATACTAAATTCAATATTATTCTTTATGAAGCTTGGGCATAGCTCTTAAAGGTCGTAATCCAAAAAATAACCTTAATATTGATACAAATATTACGCATTTGATAAAATAAACATATAAAAAACTTGTTTTTTTATATGTTTTACTGGATTCCAGCTTTCGCAGGAATGACATTAAGTACCGGAACTTCTTCGGTACTTTTTTGATTTATTATTTCCTTAGCCACACCTTTCTTCATTGGCGGCAAAGGCTTAGCCGGTTTATTAAGAGATTGTTCATTATAACTATTTTTCGGCTCAGGATAATTTCCGGGGATGGCAGATAAAATAGTTTCTCTAATTTTTTCGTCATACCAATTTGTATTACCGACAAAGCTAGTTATTATTTTGCCGTTTGGGTCTATTAATATACTAGTCGGTAAACTAATAACACCTAATACTTTAAATAATTCATTTCTATAATCATGATAAATCGGCAAATATCTTATTTGATAGCTTTTAAAATATTCTTTAACAACTTTTATGTCTTGATAATCTTCTGACATTGGAATTACCGAAAAAGGTAGTTTCCTAAAATCTTTTTGTAACATATCAAGATCAGGCATTTCCTTAACACAAGAAGCACTCCAAGTAGCCCAAAATACTAACAATATAGTTTTTCCTTCAAACTGATCAAGAGAATATTGATTTTTTTCTTCATCAAAAAAAATTACATTATCAGGAACGCTTGAACCGCTTAAATGTTCTAGTTTTTCCTGATGCTTAGCATAAATTTTAGGAATAAAGATTGTTATAGATAATAAAAATACTATAATATATAAAAAATCATATAATAATTTAGGTAATGAAAACACTTTATTTATTCTTATTAACGTTTATATGCGTTATATTATACGGTTGCGGTATAAAAAAACCTTTAGAAGCTCCTGTGCAAGAGGCAATATTGTCATCCCGTGGCTTGACCACGGGATCTAAAAAAAATTAAAAAAGACTGGATCCCGCGGTCAAGCCGCGGGATGACAAAAGCCTTCTAATACCTCCTAAGCGTCGTACCTTGTAATACTAAATCAAAACAATACGACACCATATTTTCCTGCGGTTCGATCAATATTGGATTTACTTCACCGCACTCATTATCACACATATTTTTATTAGATAAATCTAAACGTGTTTCAAGGGTCGTAAGACTGGAATGCTCTATTCTTATATTTGCACTTCTTAAATAACGAGAAGATTTATAAGGCAACATGCTAATAAAGTAATATTCTCCTTTGTTATTGGTAGTAGCGATGCCGGAGCCGGTAAAGCTTGAATCGCTTTTACTTGTGAATCTTTTTTTATCGATTCGAGTTTTTAAAGGTTCATAAGGATATTTACCACTGCTTCCTGCTTGCCATAAATAAACTTTAGCATCTGCCACCGGCACGCAATTTTGATCTAATATTTTCCCTTTAATTAATATTTTTTCACCGTAAAACTTTGATAATTTTCCTGTTTTACGTAATAAATTATTAGTAGGTTCAAAAACTTTTGGTTCATAATCATTGAATATATTTCTAGTAATTTTACAACGATTAAGCTTATTAGGATAAATTTCAGAAGCAGCAAATATGTTTAATGTCCAAAAACATAAAAAACAAAATATAAATTTTTTCACTTTTCACCACTATATTTATAAAATTCTGCATTTAAATTTAGACCAATTATTTATATTAATCAAATTATTTTTATTCTCATTTGATTATTAAGTAATTGATTGTTATAGTAAACTTTATTGTGCTAAAATATACTCCTGATAAATGGCAGAGCAGATAGATAGACGAAGTTTAATTTGGACAAGAGCAAGGAGTATATAAGGCAAGGAGCGGAGCGTATAATAATACGTGAACACCGCAGATCTTATAATACGACGTAGCCAATTTTTCAAATTAAACGAGTATCCATGCAAAAATTTTTATCTTTAATAATTGTAATTTTAATACTTTACAATATAGTAAAGTTAAAAATATCCCCCGACGACAATAATCCTACAGCTGTGGAACAAACGGCTTCAAATAATTCATCTACCAATGAAAACCAAACTAGTATAAATAATGAACCACCTATTTCATTAAATGGTAATTTATTTGAACGTACGGTTTCAAAAATAGTAATAAATGCTCTTAAAACCGAAGAAGGGAAAACATTCTTTGAAAATATTTTACAGCCGTTAAATGGACCTATCAATCCTAATGAGTACACTATTGAAGTACGTAAGGATTTAGTAAAAACACTATTTAAAATTAATACGCTCGGTAGCGGTAATATCGGCCCCGCTTCTTGCGGACATGTAGTTACCGTATTTTATCAAATATCAGATATGAACAATACTTTAATATCTGAAGATACTAAAACTTTTACCTTAGGATCGAGTCCTATAATGCTTGGCTTAGATAATGTAATAATCGGTATGATGGTAGGAGAAGCACGAGAAGCTATTATTCCGGCAAAATACGCCGTTAATAATAGTAATGATATTATCTTCGATAATGCTTATAATTATAAAGTTAATGTAATGTTAAAAGCTATATTACCGCAAAATTTTGTTAAAAATGATGAAGTTAAAATTTATGACGATGAGATAGCTTATCGTGTTCCTTTATTATGTGGTGAAAAAGTAAGTTTTAATGCTAAAATTACTCGCTTATCAAACGGTAAAATACTATATGATTCAAAAGCAAAAGGACAAAAAATAGATATGAAAATCGGCGATATTACATATCCTTTAATTTTTTCTTACGCTTTGCAAGGTAAAGTAACGGTTGGAACACGCAGTGTTATTGCTGAAGGTAAAACATTTAAAGCCTTAGGTTCTAACATAAATAAAATTATTTCTCATGAATCTTTACCGATAAATGAATATCTTTTGCTTGAACTAGGAGACTTTAAACAAAATTAAATAAATATGAAACAATCTAAAATATCGGATAATAAAAAACAAAAAAATTATATTTTGTTATCTATCCTTGTCATAATGATAATAATTGTATATCTTATAGCTTTAATAAAAATTGCAGGATAAATTTTGTGTTTATCAAAAATTTGAAACTTAGATGAGAACGACAATTTAGTAGACGAAGTTTAATTTGGAAAAGAGCAAGAAGTCTATAAGTCGAAGGGCGGAGCGTATAATATAATACGTGAGCACCGTAGATCTTATAAAACGACGTAGCCAATTTTTTAAATTAAACGAGTATTCTTACTTTAAACTTTAATTAAGCTAGGAGTTTAGTATGGAAATCATTCAAAAAAATAAAAATATTATTATAATAGTAGGTTTAATATTTTTAGCAGTAATTATTTATATCTCTGCAAGTAAGAGTCCAGATAATAAAACAAATGATAATATATTAGAAGTAAAGATAACTATAAAAGATCATAAATTTGTTCCGAATATAGTTGAAGTACCAAAATCTACTAAGATAAAGTTAATTGTTCATAATGAAGATGATACGGTAGAAGAGTTTGAAAGTCATGATTTACATCGTGAAAAAATAGTTATGCCGCATGAATCAATAAATATTATACTTGCACCGCTCGCTCCTGGGAAGTATGAAATTTTTGGAGATTTTCATCAAGATACAGCTCAGGGTCTTATAATTGTTAATGATTAGATAAAAATATGTTTAAAATTGCTTTAGTAGTGTTTCGTGAATGTTTAGAAATATCCTTATTACTTGGTGTAATACTCGCCGTAACAAAACAAATAGAAAAATCTCGTCTTTATATTATTGCCGGAGTAATGTTTGGAGTAGTATTTGCTTCAATTTTTGCATTTTTTACGCGTAAATTATCTTTATCTTTTGGCGGAATAGGAGACGAGTTATTCGATTCCGGAATTATGATACTAATAACAATTCTGATTAGCTGGACAATAATATGGATGCAAGGTTACGGTATAAAAGTAAAGCAACATATAAACGACTTATCCGTAAAAATTCATGAAGGTAATGCCAGTTATTTCATGTTGGTTTTTTTAGTTGCCACTACTATACTACGAGAAGGTGCAGAAATCATTATTTTAGTATATAGTATATCTTCAGTTGAAACAATATCAAGCAGTATTTACTTGCAAGGAGTAATAATAGGTGCTACAAGTGGTTTTTTACTTGGTTTAGTAATATATTTCGGTTTAATTAAGATTGCTAATCAAAAATATATTTTTAAAATCTCTTCTGTATTATTAATGCTGATAGCGGGAGGGTTTGCAGCAAGTGCGGCAGGTATTCTAACTTCTTCCGGTCTAGTTATGTTTTTATCCGATCAACTTTGGGATAGTTCATGGTTAGTAGCAGATAGAAGTATGATTGGCAAAATCTTACATATTGTTACCGGTTATATTGCAAGACCTAACGGACTGCAAGTACTTGCCTATTTTACTACTATATTACTAATAAATATTTTTATACAAATAAAATTAAGATATTCTAGAACAGTACAAAAAAACGAATCAAATTAATTTTATTAAAGAGAGAGAGCAATTAAATTAAATATGTTTAAACTTTTATCAGAAATTGGTCCAGTAATAGCATTTTTTGGAGGCTTTTTTTATGGCGGCGGCATACAAAATGCCACTCTTTATATGCTTATTACCTCTGTTATTTGTATTACTCTTTGTTATTTTATAGACAAAAAAGTATCAAAGCTTTCTATTATTTCTTCATCTGTTTTATTAGTTTCGGGAAGTATAACTTTAATTAGCGGCGATTCAATGTATATAAAAATCAAACCGACTATATTATATACTATTTTTGGAATAATTTTTCTTATGAGCGGTATAAGAAAAAATCCTTTTATCAAATATGCTTTAGAGAGTATAGTACGTCTTAAAGAAGAAAGCTGGATAACTCTAAGCTATAGGACAGCAACCTTTTTCTTTTTTATGGCTATAGTTAATGAAATAGTTTGGCGTAATTTCTCAGATGAAACATGGGTAAAATTTAAAGTATTCGGCGTAATACCTATTACCTTTATATTTATTTTACTTCAATTACCTCTTTTATTAAAGAATAAATTACCGGATAGTAAGATATGATTTGTATAAAAAGTCTATTAAGAATTTTAATTTTTACAGCTATCTCTTTCAATTTATCTGCCTGTTTACCGGTCATATTTACCGCAGCAACCACCACTGGTATTGTTGCCTCAAAAGATCAACCAATGTCTGAAACATTAAATGATTCAAGGATTTCTGCCGGCATTAAAGCTGATTTAGTAAAAAATAATTTTAAAGATTTAGGAGCTAAAATAAAGGTTGAAGTATCCCAAGGAAGAGTATTATTAACAGGAAATATTCAAAAAGAACCGGATGCCTTAAAAGCCGTAGAAATTGCTTGGAATCAAAAAGGCGTAAAAGAAGTTATCAATGAGTTAAAAATAAATAAAAACAGTAATCATTTTGATTTAGCACAATATACTAAAGATAGTATGATAACAACGCAAATTAAAGCTAAAAATTTAGTCAGAAAAGACATTAAATTTGCTAATTATACTATTCTAACTATAGATAATATTGTTTATTTATTTGGAGTTGCAAGATCAGAAGAAGAGCTAGAAAAGCTCGCTTCTATTGCATCAAAAATAAAAGGTGTTGAAAAAGTTGTGTGTTACGCTAAAATAATGGATAACTTTAACACAAATAATGATAATAGTGAAGAACTATAAATTCAACTTAGACCCCTTGCAGAACGAAGCTAATAAAGAGAAATTTGAAGAAAACACGGAAGCACTCACCACCGCAGCGTACAAAAAAGCACGTGAGGATGCGAGTACCGGGTTGACGTACAAATTAGGTCTATACTCTTGTAAAATAAAGAGTTGTTATACGAAGTTCAACTTGAAAAAGAGTAATCGGTCTGTAATCCGAGGAGCGAAGCGTATAATAAACGTTCAGCATTCGAGGACTTACAAAGACATTGTCGCCAATTTTGGTGGTTCGACGAGTATATTACTCTTATTAATTTTTTGTTTAGGGCTAAGCGGTTGTAATAGCTCAAAAAAATTACCTTATTCCCGCAAATATTCATACAAAGAATTATCAAAAGATGATCCTCATAATCTAACTTATAAAGGACATTATAAAGTTGGAAAAAATTATAAAATAAAAGGAAAAACTTACAAACCTCACAACCCTAAATCTTTTACCGAAACAGGTTATGCCTCATGGTACGGTGGACGCAAGGACGGTTTCCACGGTAAAAAAACAGCTAACGGTGATAAATTTAATAGAAACCTATTAACTGCCGCACATAAAACTCTTCCTCTTCCTTGCTTAGTTAAAGTTACCAATAAATCCAATAATAAATCAGTAATATTAATGGTTAATGATAGAGGTCCTTTTAAGAAAAATCGTATAATAGATGTTTCCCAAAAAGCAGCTGAAATTTTAGCATTTAAAAATCAAGGTATAACTAAAGTAAAAATAGAATATTTACCTGATGAAACTGAGAAATTTCTAAAAAATATTAATTTAAAAAAACCACAAAGTAAAACTTTA
Source organism: Rickettsia endosymbiont of Omalisus fontisbellaquei (assembly GCA_020404465.1). GTDB lineage: Bacteria > Pseudomonadota > Alphaproteobacteria > Rickettsiales > Rickettsiaceae > Rickettsia. The sequence goes on along the minus strand of DYDV01000008.1, from coordinate 25,629 downwards.
GCTAAAAACTCCAAAAAGTCCTCATCTACTAAATTTACAAAAAACGCTAAATGTAGCGTTAATTGTCATATAAAACTTGTGAATTTAAAGTACAAGCTAGCAGTAAATCCTTAAAATAGTACCCTACGATTTTTATTTTATGTCATTCCCGCGGAAGCGAGAATCCAGAAAAAGTATAAATACAGCAAATTTTTGGAATTAAAAGCTCGATTTATCTCGCTTTACGCTGGATTCCCGCTTCCGCGGGAATGACATCGAGCGGATTTTTCGAGCCATGCAACAAAGCCTATGCCTCCTCGCAATGATGATATATATCAGCTACGTAGATTCTTTTTCTTTATTATTTTTGATTTAGTTTTTGTAGTAGATTTATTGTTAGAAGCAAGTCTGATTGAAGGTTTAGCGGCTATAGGCTTAACGCCAAAATGCTGATCCAACAATCCAATCATTTTTTGATCACGAGATGCGGCACTTTTGCCGCCTGTAACAACGGCAATCAATGATTTACCGTTCCTAGAAGCAGTAGTTACTAAATTATAACCTGCCGGGGTATGAAAGCCTGTTTTCATGCCTTCCGCGCCTTGATAATTTTTAGTAACTCTATTATGTCCATTTACTATATTTCCACGAAATACAAAGCTGGTTTTAGAAAATAACGGATAATATTTTGGATAATCTCTCTTCAGGGCCATAGCAAGTTTAGCCATATCTCTTGCGGTAGTTTGCTGCAATGGATCATGCCAACCTGAAGCATTTTTGAAATAGGTATTTTTCATACCGAGCTGTTTAGCTTTAACATTCATTAAATGAGAAAAAGTTTTCTCAGAACCTTTCATCCCCTCAGCAACCGTTACAGCAACATCATTAGCAGATTTTACGATTAATCCATTAATTGCCTCTCGAACAGTTATAGTTTCCCCTGCTCTTAAACCAAGTTTACAAGGCGGCATTTTTGCTGCTTTCTGTGAAACAAGTAATTTTTTATCTAAAGGTAACTTACCTGCTTCAATTGACTCAAACATTAAATATAACGTCATCAATTTTGTTAAAGAAGCAGGGTAAATCCGAATTTGTGAATTATGAGCATGTAAAACCTTACCTTTTGAATCAATTACTAAGCTAGTTTGAACAGGAGGTTTAGGAGAATTTTTTACAGCTTTCTTTGCTTCGCTTATTGGAGCAAAGAAAAACGTTATAACAAAAATATAAGGTAATAAGAATTTTCTAAACATTTTAAATAAATAAAATATTATTCAAATTAAATCAAGTAAAATACTGTGTCATACCGTGGCTTGACCGACGTTGTTGCATAACTCATAAAACCCACTCGATGTCATTCCCGCGAAAGCAGGAATCCATTATAATAAAAAGGTACATACACAGTAAGTTTTAAAATTAAAAGCTCGATTTATCTCGCTTTACGCTGGATTCCCGCCTACGCGGGAATGACATAAACGCAACAATACCCGTTCGCAATGACGTTTAAAATAAACCTTACTATACTTTAACCTTTTTATTAAGATACATTAATATAAACAAAGCAGGCAAGGCTAAAATTATAGTAAAGATGAAAAAACCGTCCCAACCCATTATATTTACGAGTTTTCCGGCATAAATAGTGACAGTATTGTTACATAAACTACTAGCACTACTAAGTAAAGCATACTGCGTTGCGGAATATTTCTTATTACATAAATTACCGATATATCCGACTAAAGCAACAGCACCCATAGCACAGGCAAAATTCTCTATAGTAATAGCAATTAACAAAGCTTCAAAAGAAGGAGGCTGGTGATTAAGCCAAATAAAAGCAAAATGTGTTAGACTTTGGGCAATACCGGTAATAATCAAACCTTTAAAGTTTCCCATCCTATACATTACAATACCACCGGCAAAACCACCGACTAAGGTCGCAATTAATCCATAAAGTTTAGCTATTATTGCTATTTCGCCTTTTGTATAGCCAAGCTCTATATAAAACGGTGAAGCAACCGCTCCAAGCATAGCATCGCCTAATTTAAAAAATATTACCGCGAGTAAAATAGTTACGGCAAACTCTCTTTTGAAAAAATCTTTGAACGGATTAATTACTGTAGAAATCCATGAAGAAATAGAAGTAATATTAATTTTTTCTCTTACTAATTCTTTTTCGTTTACGGTTATTATAAATATCGTTGCAACAGCAAATATTATAGCTATAACAAAGAAAGTTAGCTGCCAATCATTACCTGTTATTTCTGCAAGATATAAAGCACCTGCACCAGTAATTAGCATACCGATTCGATAACCGAATACGGCAGCTGCACTAGCTATGCTTTGTGTTTCCTGATCAAACTTATCTATACGCAACGCATCAACGGCAATATCAAAAGTACTAGATAAAAAACCTAATGCTATAGTCAAAAAATATAAAGAAGCTAAAGAAACCTTAGGATCTTCCTTGCTTATAGCAATTAACACTAAAACCATTAAAGAGCTACATAATATTAGCCAGCTTTTTCGATGTCCCCATCTACTTAAAAAAGGTATTTTAAAATTATCGACTAGAGGTGACCAAAATACTTTTAACGAATATGATAACCTTGCAACCGCAAAAGTAGTAATAACGGCGATATCTATCCCGGATTCTTTTAACCATACAGAAAGAGTAGAAAAAATTATAACCAACGGCATACCGCTAACTATTCCTAAAATAAATATTTCAAATAATCGATAGTCTTTAAAAATCTTGGTAATGAGCATTGTGTTATTCCTTGTGTTTATGTCATTCCCGCATAGGCGGGAATCTAGCACTTTTCGCTGTCATACCGTGGCTTGACCACGGTATCCAGTCTTTTTTTATTTTTTACTGGATCCCGCGATCAAGTCGCGGGATGACAGTGAGTGCTTCAATAATAGTTAATAAAGATTAAGAAGTATAAACTATTTACTTTATAAATCAACTATTTTCTCTTAACTCTTTATTATATAACCTATAATATTCATCTTTATTTTTAAGTAATTGAGTGTGAGTACCCTGCTCACAAATTTCACCGTTTTTCATAACGATAATGTTATCAAGATCGATAATACTACTTAAACGATGCGTAATAATTAAAGTGGTTTTTCCTTGGCGTAATTTCTTTAAAGATTCTAGAATTTTCTGTTCGGAAGCTTGGTCTAAGCTACTCGTTGCTTCATCCCAAATTAAAATAGGTGCATCTTTTAGGAAAGCTCTAGCAATAGATAAACGCTGACGCTGACCGCCTGAAAGCGTCGCCCCCTGCACTCCTATCTGCGTGTCGTAACCGTTAGGCAGATGCCTAATAAACTCATGAGCATCAGCATATTTTGCTGCTTCGATTATCTCTTCTCTTGTAGCATTTCCGTGACCATATGCTATATTTTCTGCAACACTTGTATCAAATAAATGAGTATCTTGCGTAACTAAAGAAATCTGACCTCTAAGCGAAGTAAGCTTAATATCTTTAATATCATGATTATTAATTAAAATTCTTCCATCACTTGGATCATAGAAACGTACTAATAAATTACTAAGAGAAGTCTTACCACTACCGGAACGCCCAACAAACGCAATCATTTTATGAGGCTCTAACTTTAAATCTATATATTTTATAGCTATTTTACTCTCAAAACTTAAAGCCAGCTTCTCAAAAGTAATTTGTGGATTATACAAATCTATTTCTTTAGCATCTTCACAATCTTTAATAAGAGGTTCAGTATCTAAAATACTAAATACTCTTTTAGCTGCTGCAATTCCTTCTTGTAAATTGACATTTAAGGATACCAAGCTTTTAAAAGGTCTATAAGCCGCAGCAAAAGAAGCTAAAAAAGCAAAAAGAGCACCAGGCGTACTTTTCCCCTCAAGCACTAAATTACCTCCATACCATACCATCCCTCCAACCGCAAGACCGCTTAAAATCTCCATAATCGGTGAAACCATCGCATCTAATTTAGAAGTTTTCTTATAAAACTCTAAAATATTATTAATAATCAAGGATGCTCTATTACTTTCTATTTTTTCTCCGACAAAAGATTTAATAATCTTAATTGACTGGAATGCTTCATCAAGCCTAGAAGTATAATGTCCTAATTCCTCTTGGGACTGCGATGATATTTTACGTATCTTTCTTCCCATTTTTTGTACCGGATAAACGGCCAAAGGGAAAACAAGAAAAACTACGCACGATAATACCGGTTCTAAGTTAAACATTGATCCTATTAAAAATACTACCGTTAGGAAATGTTTAGCACATCCGACAAGTAAATTAGAAACAGCCCCACGCATCAAAGAAATATCGTTAGTAAAACGAGATATAAGACGTCCTGAAGTTTGTTTTTGGATAAAAGAAATATCGGCAAATAACAAATGCTCATACATTTTCATCTGCAAATCGTTTAATACTCTCTGACCTACAAATTTTATTAGATAATTCTGATAATATTCCGAAATTCCTTTTATGAAAAAAGTAGCAGTCAGCACTATCGGCATTATTATAAGCATCTTCCTATCATGCGTTAGAAAAACCTTATCAATAATAGGCTTAACTGCATGCACGATAACAGCAGTACAAATTGCTGCAATAGCCATACAGAATATTGCAAAATATATTTTATTTGCATAAGGTTTAACATGATCTTTTATCAGCCTTTTTATAACATAAATAGCTGTATAATCATCAGACCTCTTTCCAAACTCTACTTCTAGAGGTAATTTATGCGTCGATCCGATACTCGCATCTGCGCGACCTTTTTTGTACGCTGCGGTGCTGCGTTTCGTGTCTCCTACAAATTCCTCGCTATAAGCGACTTTGGAAAGAGGTCTATTATTCAAATTATTATTGCTCATTCTCGTTAAAAATATTAAATTGATGATGTGACTGATTTGGCACTGGCATTTTCAAATGCTCAAAAGCAGCAATAGTGATTACCCTACCCCTAGGGGTTCTTTGTAGTAAACCTATCTGTATTAGGTACGGTTCTATAGTTTCTTCAAGTGCATCACGCTGTTCAGACAAGGCAGCAGCGATCGTTTCAATTCCAACTGGACCACCGTTATAATTATCCGCTATGAATTTTAGATAACGATAATCATTGCTATCAAGCCCTATGCGATCAACTTCCAAACGATTTAAACCAAAATCGGAGATTTCTTTATCTACTCTTGATTTACCGTCAACCGCCGCAAAATCCCTTATACGACGGAGCAATCTTAAAGCAATTCTTGGCGTTCCTCTACTTCTTTTAGCTATTTCTTCAGAACCCGAATCGGTCAAATCAATACCAAATAGTTTACTTGCTCTATTTAGAACTTTCTTAAGTTCTTCCGTATTATAAAAATTTAAACGCATAGGAATGCCAAATCTATCACGCAGAGGATTGCTAAGCAAACCAAGACGTGTGGTAGCCCCGATTAAAGTAAATTGCGGCAAGGTTATTTTTACCGATCTTGCAGCAGGACCTTCACCGATAATTATATCGAGCTCAAAATCTTCCATAGCAGGATATAAAACCTCTTCAACCGCAGTATTTAAGCGGTGAATTTCATCGATAAATAATACGTCGTTTTTTTCAAGATTGGTAAGGATAGCGGCAAGATCGGCTGCCTTAAGTATAGCAGGACCGGAGGTAGATTTGAAATTACCACCAATTTCGTTGGAAATAATCTTAGCAAGTGTAGTCTTACCAAGCCCAGGCGGACCATAAAATAAAGTATGATCAAGATGCTCATTTCTAGATTTTGCAGCCTTAATAAATACCGAAAGGTTTTCTTTAATCTGCTGTTGACCAACAAATTCTTGCAAATATGACGGTCTTATCGGTAACTCTTGATCATTTTCACTTTTTTCGGGCGATAATATATTAGTCATTATTTTAGATTAAATATAATGACTAATAATAGCTAAAAAATAGTTTTTTGCTATATTTTAATTTAACTGAAAATTAGAATTTCGATTTTTTAAGGCTGCTTTGATTAATTCATCAATAGAAATTTCGGGATTTGGGGCGATATTATAACAACACCCACTCTTCGCTTGTCCCATCTTCCCCAGATAAGAGTACTACATTCCCTGGTTTCGCATTTATGGATTTTATATCTGAAAATTTTAAACAAGATGCTATATGTCTCATTATTTCTAGGGGGAAATAACCTGTTGCCGGATTTTTTACAATTCCTGTCATTTCAAAAAAACACTCATTAATATATTTATCTGCATTTTTAGTTATAGCGTCTAAATTGTCATAGTTTACTTCTAGTTCTTTTAAATATTCTTTAAGATGTAAATTTCGATATAATTTTAAATATTTACAAGTTTCGCCATCAGCTTTACAATCTACTAGCTTTAACTTCTCTTCATAAAATTTTCTTAAAGTAGGTATTATTTCCTTTGCTATTTCTCTTGCTATTTCCTTTGATACATGCTTTATTTTATTCAAATTTATAGCAGTAATTTCTCTAATAGCTTTAGATAATTGTTGTTCTTGTTCTTTATTAATTGAACAGCTAATAACTTTACTATTTCTTATTGAAGTTAGTAATTTTTCTATTGATTCTTCACTTATTTCGCTAGCTAAAGAAAAGCTTAATGAGATAGTGTAGTTATTCCTTTCTAAAAAATAAGATATAGCTGCTACTCCTATATCATCTAAATAAAAACCCTCCATATCTAAAGCATGAATAGGAGAATCTCGAAAAAACTTTTCAAAGAATTGTAAGGAATTAGATTTTGCATCATTCCTCAAATAAACTCTAGAGTTTATTATTTTTATTGATTGAAATAGTTCTATTATATCTTTACGTATCAAACAATAACTTAATGTAAACGAATTAACATTACTCATGCAAAAAAATTTATTAAGACTATCTACCAACCTATCTGTGTCTGAGGAGTAATTTTCTACATTAGGAAGAGATAAAATTTTTAAATTAGGTTTTTGAGAAATATTAGCTAAAAATGCCTTAAATTCACAGGCTTTTACCCTAGTATTGCTCCAATCAATTTTTTGAAGAGTATTATTTTTTTTTAAAGCCTCTAAAATAATCGCAAGTTTTTCATGATCTACAAAACTGCTATCTATTTTAATATTAGTAATACGACATTCAGGATCTATTAAAAATTCAGCTAGTAATTCGGAACATTTTTTAATTGCAAATAAACCTATAAATACCAAACTTTTAATACCAGTATCCCTTAAAAGGTTAAATAAATTACTTAAATTCTCTTCTGAATGCCAAACATTATGCTCATGTTTTAAATATAAGGTAGAAGGATTCCGTTCTAATTTTTTAAATGTTTCTTCAGCATTTATACTTTCTAAAAAAGTTTTCAATTCTAACATAATTTATATTAATTTTTAGTTACTAAGATTAATATAAAATAATTGTTAATTTATCAACTAAAAATTAGAATTTCGATTTTTCAGAGCTATTTTGATTAATTCATCAATAGAGATTTCGGGTAATGGTGTCTTGAACGGCATTTTTAAATTGCTAAATTGCACCAATTATGGTACATTATTACAATGCTCAATATATCAAAAACTCTTACAAAGAAAAAAAGAGGTAGAACTATGAATAAAATTAATCCAAAACATTTAGGTTCTAATTTTGATGATTTTCTTAATAAAATTGGAATATTAGAAGAAGTTACAGTAATAGCTCATAAGCGTATTCTTGCAGAGCAAATTAAGCAAATTATGGAGCAAAAACATATAACAAAGTCAGAAATGGCAGAAAAAATGGAAACTAGTAGATCAGCTGTAGATAGACTTTTAAACCCTAATAATCCTAATGTTACCCTTGATACTTTAGACCGCGCTGCTATAGCTCTAGGAATGAAATTAAATATTTCTTTAAGCTAATGAATTTCGATTTTTCAGGGCTGTTTTGATTAATTCATCAATAGAGATTTCGGGGTTTTGGGTAATGAGTCCCTGCACGGCATTTTGAGCTTCAAATCTAGAAAAACCGAGATTTACTAGAGCCTTTATTACTTCGTTACTTGCGACGGGGGTAATATTTTTGATATTTAAGCTATCTTTGATAATAGCAGAGCCACTTGATATTTTTGATACTTTACCTTTCAGCTCTAACACTATACGCTCGGCAAGTTTAGCTCCTACTCCGGATATTGCTTTAAACATATCTTTATCTTCATTATTTATAGCAATTTGAATATCCGCAGGAGTTAGGCTTGATAAGATAGACAACGCCATTCTTGTACCTATACCGTTTACTGATTGTAGTAAATTAAAAAAACTCTTCTCTTCTAGAGTCAGAAAACCGTAAAGATGAATATGTTCCTCTCTAACATGGGTTTCGATAAATAGTTTGTAAAACTCCCCTTCAGCGAGTTTACCTAAAGTTTTAGCTGAAGCATAGACTAAGTACCCTACCCCGTTTACGTCAATTATAACATAATCATCACCTTGGGAATCAATTTTACCGCTTAATTTACCGATCATATAATTATTTTTTCTTTCTACTATATATTAAAACTAACATCGGTAAAGCAGTAATAATTGCAGCTAAAATATAATGAATAACGAGCGGTCTATCCATCATATGACATTGCCCGTCATTAGGAATCGTTTGAGCCAAAATCATATAAGCAACTATTACCGTTATCGCTATATATAAAAAAGTAAAAAACAAATATTTTATAAAATTTTTCATGTCAATAATCTATAATATTTATACAATAGTAGTCTAGCATATTGATAATAATATCAATAAAAAACTATAAAGCCAAGAGCTGGTTTATTACAATAAGTAGAACACTTATAAAGGTATCAGAAATGTCTAAAAGTCCAGAATCAAACGAAGCTATTGATCAAGAGAAAAGAAAACAAGAACTTGAACAACAACTTAAAGAAGAATATCAAAATCTTTCTTATCTTGAAGCTGGATGGGCAGCTCTTGGCATAGACACCGGTAATAAAAAATATGATGATTTAAATAAAGAATATTTAAAACTACAATTACCGCTTGCTGATAATAATTTAGGCATAATGCAAAGAATTACGGCGGCAGTCGGAGATGGTGCTAGTGCATTACAATTTACATGGGAAGCAGCACAAGTTCTACCGGATCTTATAACAGAATATAATAACCTAAAAGCTGCCAAAAATGCGGCTAATCAATCAAGCTCTATTGAAGCTACTAGCAAGATGATAGCGGACGCAGCACCTCTTATAAAAAAAGTTTCTTCTATTTTACATTCTGAATCGATATCTAATGCGTCAAAAGAAACCATCTTGCAATCTACTGTTGTACCATACGTACTTACACCAATTTTAAATAAACGACTTGCTAAGGTAACTAAAAACTTTCAGACCTCAGAGCTAGAAAAAATAAATGTGTTAGAGGGATTAAGCCCTAGATTCTTCAGGGAATTAACTACATTAGGAGTAGATTTAGCATCTAATGCACTAAGTGGTGATTTAAATCCAAAAATACAAGAAATATATAAAAATATTAAACAAAAAACTCCCGGGTCTCAAGCTAATATATTAAAGAATATCCATGACATTATCACTTCAGATAAAGTAAATCCTCTTCTTAAGGAAAATCTAGTAGAATTTTTAAAGAAGCCTGAGAATCAAAAAGAATTAGCTCAGGTTACAGAAAATATTTTAAACAACAAAGTACAAAAATTCGTTGCACCTGAATTGCTTAAAAATACCATAGGACTGATTGCAAATTCTAGTGATAAATTAATAGAAAGTACTCCATTTGCTATAGAAGCTTTTAGGCAATTTAAAGAAAACCAACTTTGGACTAATACCAACCTAGGACTAGAGGGAGTAAACACTGAATTAAAAAAAGAGTTATTACAGGCAAAAAAACCTGAAGTAATAAAGTTAGTAAATAATGCTAAAAAAGCTATCGATAATTTAGCTCCTATATTAAAAGAGGAGCTTCCTAAATACCTAGATACTAATAAACAAAATATATTAAATATATTAGATAATCCTATAGTAGCAGAAAAAATAAAATCATCAGCTATAAAACCGGAACTCATACGTAAAGCCCTAGATACATCAATGCCTTTTTTAGCAGACGCTTTGCCCTCGCTCACCAAGCTTGCTAGCTCTAGCCTTGCTGAAAGCGAGAAAGTTGCTGATATAATACAAAAAGCCCAGCTAATTAAATCACTCCCAAAAGAAGAAAAATCAAAAGAAGTAAAAGGATTGATTAATTCAGTAATACAACTACAGAATGATAATCCGGAGATAAAGAAAGTTATTCAACAAGAGCTTCCTGAACTGTTAGAAAAACATGCTAATACTTTAGGACCGGTAGTAAATGAGTTCCTAAAAGAAACTTCTATAGGGCAAAAATTAAAATTAGATGGAGAAAAGCTAGTTAATATAGCAAGTAAACATGCTCCTGACTTAATTAATATTGCTGATAAATTTAGTAAGGGTAAATATATTTCTATGATAGGATCAGTATTAAAGTTATCAACAGATCCAAAAGTTTTAGGAGTGATTGCAGAAAGTGCAATTAATTTAGGAAAATATAAGGTACTTGGACCGAACACAGCCAAACTATTAGAAAAAAGAGGAGAGGAAAGCAAACAAACTAGCCGAACTAGATCATAAGGCGTTGTTGCATGACTCGAAGTAGGCATTGTTACGTGGATACTACCTGTCATTGCGAGGAGTGAAGCGACGTGGCAATCTCATGAAATAATACTCCTGAGATTGCTTCGTTAAATTACTACGTAATTCTTCTTGCAATGACGACTTGAGTATCCAGACAACAAGACTTCGCCTTTGCGGGAATGACATTAAAAACTACACAAACTTATAATAAGTCTGATTCTTATCACCTTTACTTATTAAAAGTTTATTCTCTAAACCATATAATAAATCTCTACTCGCCGTTGCCGTAGAAATATTTTTATGTACACTAATATAATCTTTTCTAGAAAACCATTTATCCATTAAATTAACCTTGGCAAATTCCATTCTGGCTAAAGGAGTACTTGCCTCATATACTATATTATTACTATATAATCTTAATGCTGTAACTATTTGATCAAGCATAAATTCAATAAATAAGGTAGACTCGCCAAGCTTATCACACTTACTTAAAACGCTATAATATTCGCTTTGATTATTTCTAATTAAACTTTCAACGGAAATATACTCAAAAATTTTATTAGTTTGCATTAATAATAATTGTTGCCATAACCTACCGATGCGTCCATTACCATCTGAAAAAGGATGAATAAACTCAAACTCATAATGAAATATACAAGCCTTAATTATTCCAGAAGTACTGTCATTTTTATTTATAAAATCAAATAAATCCTGCATTAATAAAGATACACGACTTGCCGGAGGTGCAAAATGTATAATCTCTGTGCCTTTAAATATAGCGGCATTACCTTTACGCCACTTTCCGTTATCTTCTACTAATCCTTGCATTAATATCTTATGTGCTTTTAATAATGATTCAACTGAGCAAGGATCAAATATTGTTAGATCATTATATAATTTTATAGCATTATTTACTTCTAGAATATCTTTTTCAGGTGCAAGAACTCTTTTACCGTTTATTATATCGGTAATTTGCTCTACGCTTAAACTGTTACCTTCAATTGCTAAAGAAGAGTGGATAGTTTTAATTTGATTGTTTTTACGAAGTTTTACAGGTTGAGAGTACAGCGTGCTACCCGCTAAAATACCAAGCTCATAAGAAATATCTTGTAGTAATCCCAAGATTTTATTAGTTATTTGAAAAGGTGGTTTGTTGTTCATGATGTGATAGTATCATATGATACTATCACTGTCTATATTATTTGATACAATTAATAAGACTATCTACCACAATATCCTCCATCATTCCGGTTTTACGGTCTTTTAATTCAACGATATTATTTGCGGCTTTTTTAGGACCGATTATAATTTGATAAGGCGAGCCGATAAGGTCGTGCGTAGCAAATTTACTGCCGGGGCGTGCTTCGGTATCGTCATACAATACTTCTATATTTTGATCTGATAGCTCTTTATAAGCTTTTGCCGCAAGCTCTACACATTTACTATCATGAATATTTAAATTAATTAAAGAAACTTTAAAAGGAGCAACGCTAGAAGGCCATATGATACCTTTCTCATCGCAATTTGCTTCTATAATAGCTGCAACTAACCTTGAAATACCTATGCCGTAAGAACTCATTTCTACAGGAGTTAGTTTACCATGCTCATCATTAATAAGAGCATTCATATTAACCGAATATTTTGAGCCAATATAAAAAATATGCCCAACTTCTATCCCTTTACTGCTAGTTATTTCTTGTTCAGATATAGGTAATTTATTCACGTCATGCTTTTCTTCGGCGGCTGCGTACCAGCCTTTAATTTCCTCTACATCAATATCAGGATTATCTTTTAAATTCTTAAATCTTTTATCGTAATAAATAGTACTTTCACCAGTTTCAGCAATAATATGAAATTCATGGCTTAAATTGCCGCCTATCGGACCATTATCAGCAATAACAGGGATAGCAAATACGCCTAAATCCCTGAAAGTATTAATATAAGCCTTATACATTTGATTATAAGTTTTTACGGCATTTTCTTCGTTTATATCAAAAGAATAAGCATCTTTCATAAGAAACTCTCGTCCTCTCATAACACCAAAACGTGGTCTAATCTCATCACGAAATTTCCATTGGATATGATAAAGGTTTTTTGGCAAATCCTTATATGACTTAATATTATGACGAAAAATATCCGTAATCATATCTTCGTTAGTTGGACCAAATAGTAAGGTATTATCGTGACGATCTTGAAATTTTAACATTTCCTTACCGTAATTATCAAAACGTCCCGATTCCATCCATAAATGTGCCGGCTGAATGCAAGGCATTAAGACTTCTAAAGCTCCTGCTTTATTCATATTCGAGCGTACTATATTCTCGATATTCGTAAGTACCTTTAAGCCGAGTGGAAGCCAAGTATAAATCCCTGCTGCTTGTTGTCTAATCATTCCGCTTCTAAGCATTAATTTATGCGAAGTTACTTGAGCTTCACTTGGTTCTTCCTTTAAAACAGGTAAAAAATATTTTGATAATAACATAGAATTTTTTTAGTTTAATATATTTTTCCGTCATTGCGAGGAAATTACGAAGTAATTGACGAAGCAATCTCGTGTCAAAATCCTGAGATTGCCACGCTCCTTTCAGTCGCTCGCAATGACGGATGAAAGTGTACTTATCTTTTAGCGGTAAGGTTTAAAAACTCATGGCGATATTTCTGCTGCTCAGCAAATATACCCGTATAATGCATTGTATTCATAACGCTATTATCTTGTATAACACCGCGCATTGACATACAGCTATGCAGAGCAGAAATCTTAACGGCAACGCCAAGCGGCTTTAAATTCTCTTGCACACTTTCTGCTATCTGTACCGTCATTTTTTCTTGGATTTGTAATCTTTTAGAAAAAACATTTACTATTCGTGCTAGCTTACTTATGCCAACAATGCAATTATCAGGAATATAAGCTATATGTACCGTACCGTTAAAAGGCAACATATGATGTTCGCAAAAAGAGGTGAATCTTATGCCTTCCAGTGAAATAAAATCTTGAAAATTACAAGTATCGTAAAATTTTGTATTTAATATTTCCGCTACATCCTTTTCATAACCGGAAAATATTTCCGTATAGCTGTTAATGACCCTATCAGGCGTTTTAAGTAACCCTTCTCTATTTGGATCTTCGCCGATAAATTTTAATAATGTTCTTACCGCTTCTTTAGCTTCTTCTCTAGACGGTTTAGTCATGTTCTAATTTTATGCTTTTAAAAAACATTACTTTAACACAAATATATACAAACATCAAGCCGCCTACTATAGCAATCAGCCCTCCCCCGCCCATCATTCCCATTAATAGCTTAGCTGACATCGGCATAACGCTATTTGGATCCTTACGCATAACCCCGTAACCACCAGCGAGTGCTAGCCCGAGTATATGCAGAATCTGCCCAAATGTTAGTAGGTAGATGGCTATACTCATTTTGTCATTCCTGCGAAAGCAGGAATCCATTCTTTCTAATACTTTTTTCTGGATTCCCGCTTTCGCGGGAATGACATAGTGGGCGGGAATGACATTGATACCCAAATAACCATAACCCATACAAGCAATACTGATCCCTACTATAGAACCATGATAATGAGCAGGGATTACTACATTTATACCTGTAATATTCATCGCAATAAGCCCGCCAAGTAGGAATAAAGTAATGGAGGAAAGTAAGGTGGTTTTGATTACTTTGTCATTTACTGTAACCGTGTCATACCGTGGCTTGACCACGGTATCTATTTTGCTGGATCCCGTGGTCAAGCCACGAGATGACAATATTAACCGCCCACAGGATGACATTAATACCAACTCAACCCCCATACCGACCAAACATAAAACAGGAGCAATACCACCTAGATATTTCATATGATTTGTATAAAATTCTTTAAATGCTCCATCAATAATATCATAAGATATATGACCAAAAAGTATAATAATGCCAAAAATAAAATTCAAATAAAGTAAGAATAGATAAAATTTTTGGAATTTTAATTCTCTAGCTATTAACTCTCTAAATAAAATAACCCAAATAAATATTAATATTTGAGTATATATAAATTGTAATAAATGACCCCCGCTCCAAAAAAGTAATTCATAATAAAATTCTATCTCAATTGGAATAATTTCAATAATATTTTGCAAGCCGTTATAAGACCATCCAAAACAAACGAAACTTAAAATAAACATTATAATAGTCGATAATATAGTAAAATTAACTAGACTATTTAAGTTCGTCCAATCGAAGAAGTATAAAATATTTATTGCATATAATAGCAGCGTAACGCCAAATAAGCTTAACCCCAAAATAAATATTATATTCTCAAGCATCGGTATATAATTATTCATCACCGGATTATGCCCTGCTATTGGGGAAATAGCGATCAGAAGAGTAGCTAGAAAAGCGAGTTTGCACAGTATGTCATTCCCGCGAAAGCGGGAATCTAGAAAAAAAAGAATGGATTCCCGCTTTCGCGGGAATGACATAGAGGATTGCGGGTATGACAAAGACCAAACACTAGCCGTAATGGACAACAACCAAATTAATACCGATAAATTAACATGAATAATTAAAGCAGATTTGAAAATATGCGGATTTGGGAAAAAGCTTGATAATTGTGGGGTACGTAGCACAACTAAAATAATCGAATATAAACCTGCAAACCCTAAGGATAAAATACCAAGTTTGAGCCAAGAATTAGTTAAGCTATTATTTTGTGATTGAGTAATGGAATTCATGATAATAAAAAAATCCTCTTAATTAAAATTCAATTTATTAAGAAATTAACTATTTTGCTTGTAAAAATAAAAGAATTTGTGTATAATGCAATACTATAAAATATATTATTGATAATAAGGTATTATCGCCTGCTATTATTTTTTTACCTTGTTTCAATTACTTAATCTTTTCTTAAAAATTTAATATCTTAGTAGGGTAAAAATATGCAAAAAATAGTACTACAAGGTTATGACCTAGGAGGTTTTCCTAATCAAGAAAATATAGCAACTATTTATAAAGAAAAAGATATAGAAGCTTATCTTAATCAAAAAACCGCTGATGCTAGAGAAATATTTATTTATGCTCATGGCAATCAGTATTTTTCTGAAGAAAATTTACTTTCACCACCAAATTTAAAATTAGCTCTAGAAAATGATGCTAGTGAATTTGCTCAAAATATACTATCCAAAATAGCTCAAAATACAGAAGAAAGTAAACCTAATATTGTACATATATTTTCCTGCCATTCAGGTACTGCTCAACATAATATACAAGATGTTAAAGGAAATATTGTGGTATGTACTTATGCTCCTGCCACTCACACCACAAACGGTTATATAAATGAGTTATTATTTAATATAAAAAATAACTTTGATAATTTAAATGACTTTATCGTAAAAAATTTACCTTTATTAACAGCGATCGGTTTTGGTATTAGCTATAAGCTAGATGGCGTTGTATATCCTCTTATTTTTGATAATAATCTTATCAAGACGATGGATATGACTAGTTTTTCTACATTTTTGCAAGAACAATATATAAAAGTACAAGAATTCTATACAAATCTTCAAGGAAAATTTGCGGGTGAACATCCGGAATTATTTCCTGAGTATAATTTCTCTCAGAAAATGTCCTACTCAGCAGAAGAATTAAAAAAAGCTTTTAATATAATATTAAATTTAAATAGTGAAAAGTTAAGCTTGCCTGAAATAGAACATCTTCTAGAAATAGATAGTTCATATGTTGGAAACATTTTTGCAGATTCTCTAGAGCTTGAAAGAGAAGATGTTATACAAGTAGTAGTTAATAAAATAGAGAAAGTTGAAAGCACACATTTACATGCAGCCGTTAAATTTAATAATTTAGTTTTACTTAATAGCTTGCTTAATAAAGCCGGAAAAGTTGGACATGAAGTTTTACATTACGCTATTCAGGAACAGAAAATAGAAGCCGCCAAAGTACTAATTAACAAAATAGAAAATGTTGAAAATATTGATTTATTCACGGCTATTTATGCTAATAACCTCCCTATACTTAAGATATTAGTTACTAAAACAGAACAGCTTGATAATAATCTGTTAGATTTTGCTATTAATCGACCAACAGTAAATATACATGAGCATCTAAATATAATTGAAACATTATTTGATAAAATTGAAGAAACTAGTTTCTTTCTTAATCATGAAATTTTACTTAAAGCTATCAAAGGAGAGTATCTATCTTTAGCTAAAAAAGTAATATATAAAATGGATGCATGCGATATTACAGATAAAATCTTAGATTCGGCGGTTGAAAAAGGTAATTCAAATATAGTTAAAATATTATTAGATAAAATAGTGCCGACTTCATCTTTAATTAGAGCTATTAATTCAAAAGATTTGCTCAAAGTAGAAGAGTTACTAAAGATATCTAGTAAAATACAAGACATTGATATAGCAGCAATTATTTTATCCGATAATCTTAAGATGGTTAAAAGCCTGATTAATATAATAGGTGATGATAAAATTTTACTTACCGCAATTAAGTTTGGTAATTCTTTAGTAGTTCAAAATATATTAAATGAAAGAGAGAAGAATGGAGATTTAGATAAAGATAAGTTAGATAAAATTTTTGAGATAGCTGTTAAAGAAAGCAGCGGAAATGTAATTGAAGATATAATGGATAAAATGACGGAAGTTACTGATAAACACTTAATGACCGCTATAGATTGGTATACTCCGGAAAGGACATTTATATTTGAAAAAGTATATAATAGAGTTGAGAAGATTGAAAGTAGATTAATCGGAGTAGCAGTTAATTCAGAGAATCCATATATAGTTGAAAAGGTAGCAGATAAAATAGTAGGCGACCGGAAAGATTTCTTTTTACAACATAATCTTTATAAAGCTCTTGGATCAAGTAATATGTCAGTAAGTATAGTTATATCAAATATATTACTAGATAAAATCTCAAAAATTCAAGATGACGCTAAATATGCTCTTTTAGATTTAACTGCCAAAGGTAATTCATACGGGTTAAAGAATTTCTATCTTTTTGAAAAAATACTTGATAAATCAGGAACAATTGATGAGGAACACGTAAATACTTATCTTAATTTAATCGGCGATCCATCAATAGCTGTATTTCAAAAGCTAAATAATATGAAATATGTTGCTCAAGATACTACTCTTTTTAATAATAGTGAGATAGATATAATAAGCGATAATGTAGCGGTAATAGGAGAAATTGATTTTATTCCCGTTGCCGGTTAATATTTAAAATCAAGGGTAATAGGCACTGTTAACATCTTTATCCTTGATTATCTACAAAATATAACAATTTATTTGATTTGGAAATTAACATAAGCTATTAATAAGTCAATTAAGAGTTAATAGTTAGATATGACTAACCACCCCCGCATCGGAATCGGTATTATAGTTTTTAATAGCAAGAATGAGATTTTACTAGGCAAGCGTATTAGTTCTCATGGTGAATCTAGTTATGGCAACCCAGGCGGACATTTAGAATTTAGTGAAACATTTGAAGAGTGTATTATTAGGGAAGTATTAGAAGAGACGAATCTGATCATTGAAAACCCAGAGTTCTTAGCTGTGACTAATGATGTTTTTGAAAAAGAACAAAAGCATTATGTCTCGGTTTTCCTGAAAAGCCATTGTTTAAATGAAGAACAACTACAAAATCTTGAGCCTCATAAGGTAGAAAGCTGGCAGTGGTTTGCTCTTGATAATTTACCCTCTAACCTTTTTCTGCCTCTGAAAAGACTCATTGAGAAAAAATGTTATCTATATAAAGAAATTACTGATTAACCTAATTTATCTAACTTTAAATACCCTATAACGGCAATCTAGGCTCTGTGAACATTTATAAAAAGATTTAATTTTGGTTATTTTTTGCTGCAAATTATAAGATTTTTTTAAAATATGAATAACTATTCCGGCAAAAATCTTATTAATTTTCGCTAAAAAATACCTCAAAATAGCAAATCAATTAGAAATGTTCACAGAACCTAATATTAGTTCATTCTGATTTTTTAAAAAAATTAGCTGCTGCGATTTTAGCTATATTTTTTTGGTTCTCCAGTTCTTTTTCAGATAACTCCAAAAGCTCATTTTTTTCAAAATAATCTAATATTTCTTGCTCTTCTTCAGTCAATTTGTATTTTTTCATAATCTAAACCTTAGTTTGACAATATCATTCTAACTTTAGGAATATTGATAATACATAGTAAATAGATTTTGTTATTGTAGTGGATTTAGTGGTGGGTTTGAGAAGACTTGAACTTCCGACCTCACGCTTATCAGGCGTGTGCTCTAACCAGCTGAGCTACAAACCCACAATTAAAGGATATTGTGGATGTGGTGAGCTCGCCGGGATTCGAACCCGGGACCCTTTGATTAAAAGTCAAATGCTCTACCAACTGAGCTACGAGCTCTTAAATATATTTGTACCTGATGTCATCCCTGCGTAGGCGGGGATCCAGAAAAATAACTTCAATATTGATACAGAAGTTACATGTTTGTATAGAATAAACCTATAAAAACAAGTTTTTTATAGGTTTTACTGGATTCCCGCCTACACGGGAATGACATATAAATGAGTCATGCAATAACACCAGCAAGGCTACAGGATGACACCTAAGTATAAAATATATTCAAAAATTATGTTTTACTTTATCGCCGAAAAAGGCTAATCTGTCAACAATTATTTTTTAATTTAAATATAGGCAGTTTATGCAGCATCAGGACGTGGCTATAATTATTCCCTCAAGGCTAAGTTCAACTAGGCTTAAACAAAAACCTTTACAACTTATCGGCTCTATAACTTTAATCGAGAGAGTATTTAAACAAGTAAATCAGACTAACCTTGAGCATACATACGTTGCAACCGACTCGGAAGAGATAGCAAACATTATTAAAAAAGCCGGAGGGAAAGTAATATTCACGGATAGTGCTATCCCAACCGGTACTGACCGTACTTACGAAGCTTTTAAATTAATTCCAAATAATCAAAATATTAATTACATAGTTAATGTACAGGGAGATATGCCTTTCATTGAACCTAGCTCTATTTTGAAAATTATAGAATATTTAAAAAACAGCGAATACGATATTGTTACACCGGTAGTAAAAGTAGATAGGGAATCAGTGGAAGCTAGTAGTAATGTTACCGTAGCCGTTGACTCGGCAGGGAAAGCATTGTATTTTTCGCGTAGTCTTATTCCAAACGGTGCAGAAGAATTTTTATATCATGTAGGCATGTATGGATTTCGCAAAAGTGCTTTAGAAAAATTTGTATCTCTTAAGCCAACTTTTTTAGAAAAAACAGAACGTTTAGAACAATTACGTATTCTTGAAAATGGTATGACTATAGGTACATGTCTAGTTGATAATGTTCCTATTTCCGTAGATACGGAAGAAGATTTAAAAAAAGCAATAAAATTTTACGAAAATATTAGTAAAATAGGTTTATAATAAATAATGGTACGTTTCATTTTTGTTACCGGCGGCGTTGTTTCGTCACTCGGTAAAGGTCTAACCGCTGCATCTCTTGCTATGCTATTGCAAGCGACAGGATTTAAAGTGTGCGTACGAAGACTAGATCCTTATCTTAACGTCGACCCTGGGACTATGAATCCTCACGAACACGGGGAAGTATATGTAACGGATGACGGAGCAGAAACCGATCTAGATCTTGGGCATTATGAACGTTTTACCGGAGTTTCCTCATGCAAGTTTGATAGCATAACGACAGGAGCGATATACTCAAAATTACTTAAAGATGAACGTCTAGGAAATTACACCGGTGTCACTGTTCAAGTTATCCCGCATGTTACGAATATAATAAAAGATTTTATACTCTCAAACACCAAGGGTTTTGATTTTATTATTTGTGAAATAGGCGGTACGGTCGGTGATATTGAAGGTTTACCGTTTTTTGAAGCTATAAGGCAAATTGGTAATGAATTAAAAAGCGGAAATTGTTTATTTATTCATTTAACATTATTACCTTATGTTAAAACTGCCCGTGAATTAAAAACAAAACCTACTCAACACTCAGTTAAAGAATTACGCTCTATAGGTATTTCACCTAATATGTTATTGTGTCGTGCAGAACGTAACATTTCAAAACGTGAAATAGATAAAATAGCTTTATTTTGTAATATAGAGTCTGAATATGTTATTCCGGCAATAGATCAAAAAAATATATATTTAGTACCGATTGCATATCACAATTCAGGTCTTGACAATAAAGTATTAAAATTTTTTAATATTAATGTTATACCGTCTAAATTAGATAAATGGTATGAGATAATTGATAGGCTAAAAAATTCTAATTCAAAAGTAAGAATCGCCATAATAGCTAAATATCATAAATTAAAAGATGCTTATAAATCAGTAATCGAAGCACTTGACCATGCCGGTATTTATTATAAATATAAAATTGATCTAGTATGGATAAATGCTGAAAATCTAACTGAAGAGAATATTAATAAAAAATTATTAGGCGTAGACGGAATTTTAGTTCCGGGAGGATTTGGAGAACGAGCAACTGAAGGAAAAATTATAGCAATAAAATATGCTCGCACTAATAACATACCTTTTTTAGGTATATGTCTCGGTATGCAACTTGCGATGATTGAAATAGCTCAAAATTTAATCGGTATTAAAGATGCAGTAACGGAAGAATTTAAAGTAGACGGTACAAAAATTATTGAGAAAATAAATAAAAGCTGTGAAGACTCGAAAATAACTATAGAAAATGTAAAAAAGACTATGCGACTTGGTTCTTACCCTTGTAGTTTAGTCCCAAATACCATTGCAGCTAATGCTTATAACAAACTTGAAATAAACGAAAGACATCGTCATAGATATAAATTAAACAATGAATTTCAAAATATTTTTGAAAAAAACGGGATAGTATTTAGCGGTTTTTCTGAAGATAAACAAATTGTAGAAATAATTGAATTACCTTTTTTAAGATGGTTTGTGGGAGTACAATTTCATCCCGAGTTTAAATCTAAGCCGTTTGAAGCTCATCCGTTATTTATTCAGTTTGTTAAAGCTGCAATTGAATATACTCAGAAATAAAATAAAAAGAGTTATACAAAGTTCAACGAGTATAAAAATAATCAACAATATATGGGGTTATTTTAAAAGACCTTGACATAGTTTTTATTATAGTCTAGGTTGCATAAAAAATAAGCTCATAGTAAATTAATGGATACCGTGAATTCTAATTTCACAATGTGGAACAGGGCAAGAAATAGTAGATTTAGACATATCGTATGGCCGATTAGATCGTATGAATTAACCAAATTCATTCCGATGGCTTTACTAATGTTCTTTATCTTACTTAATCAAAACTTAGTTCGTAGTATTAAAGATAGTTTTGTTGTTACCTTAATTAGCTCAGAAGTTCTTAGTTTTATTAAGCTTTGGGGTGAAATGCCCATGGGTATTTTATTTGTTATTCTTTATTCCAAACTCTGTAATATTATGACTACAGAGCAAGTTTTTAGAATAATTACCGGTACTTTTTTATTTTTCTTCGCAATTTTTGGTTTTGTTCTATTCCCCTATAGAGATTTCTTCCATCCCAATCCTGAGTTAGTCGAGCATTATATAACACTTTTTCCTCATTTAAAATGGTTTTTAATAATTTGGGGACAGTGGAGTTTAGTATTATTTTATATTATGGGGGAACTATGGCCAGTAATAGTATTTACCCTTTTATATTGGCAGCTTGCAAATAAAATTACTAAAATCGAAGAAGCACCAAGATTTTACTCATTTTTTACTTTATTTGGACAAACTAATTTACTTATCTCAGGAACTATAATTATTTATTTTGCTAAGAGCAATCATTTCTTACTACCTTTATTTTCCCATCTGAATGATTCAAATGAGATTCTTTTAAAATCATTCATTACGGTTATTTTAATATCCGGATTAATTTGTCTAGCTCTCCATAAATTTATTGATAAGTCAGTTGTAGAAACCGACAAAAATATTAAATTTAAAAATCAAAGGACAGATATATTAAAATTAAGCTTAGTCGAAAGTGCGAAAGTAATATTAACTTCTAAATATCTTGGCCTTATTTGTCTTCTTGTAATGTCTTATTCTATGAGTATTAGCTTAATAGAAGGATTATGGATGTCAAAAATAAAACAACTTTACCCTACAACAAAAGATTTTATTTCATATCACGGTGAAGTGTTTTTTTGGACAGGAGTACTTACTTTAGTTAGTGCATTTTTAGGGAGTAGTTTAATTAGAATATGCGGTTGGTTTTGGGGAGCTATTATAACACCGATTATGATGTTTGGAGCAGGCGTTATGTTCTTTTCATTTACAGTTTTTGAAAATCACTTAGAAAATATCGTAAACACTCTTGGCTATAGTTCACCGCTTGTTGTTATAGTTTTTATCGGCGGGCTTTGGCATGTACTTTCTAAATCCGTAAAATATTCGCTTTTCGATGCTACTAAAGAAATGGTTTATATTCCACTTGATAGTGAAATGAAAACTAAAGGTAAAGCAGCTGTTGATGTGATGGGTACTAAAATCGGTAAATCCATAGGTGCTATTATTCAATTTATATCTTTTAGCATTTTCCCAAACGCAGTACATAACGATATAGCCGGATTATTAATGTTTAGCTTTATTATCGTATGTTTATTATGGCTATACGGCGTGAAAGTTTTATCAAAACATTATAATAAAATGATACAACGCTAAACTCTTACTAAGAGCGGTTCATGATTTAATATAATACGCTCGATAAATGTAGCAACACTAATAATATACCCAATTACATACTTATCTCTCCGGATATTAGTACCCAATTCCTATCACAATATGTAGAAACGTCTTCAATAGATTCAAATATATCTTTCAGAGAAATAGGGGTAAGAGGAGTCGAGTCTTGAACCTCTATTCTACCTATATGAAAGAAACGTTGCCCCTCGTTAATCCAGCCTGATTCTTTTAAATAATTTTCTAAATTTGTAACTGCTTTACACATTGTCTCTCCTGGTTTAGATACGAAAGAAACACATCCTTTTATCATTTCTTTAATAAACTGCTTTGTAGGAGACATGTTTACTTCTTTAAATCCACTATTTTTATGCTGTTCAAATAATAGTTTTGTAGGCTTTTTATTATTATAGTTTTTTTGAAACTGATGCTTAATTCCGTCACCATGCTCAATAAAAAATTCAATAGATGGCTTTATATGATCACATAGATTATCTATTGTACCTTGCTTTGATACTGCCGTAAAATCAGGGGCTACTTTTATTGGAGCTACTTTTACCATAGAAAATAAATTTGTTAAGTTTAAAAGCATAACTAATCCGGGTAATTTCATAATTAAATCCTAAATATTAAAAAACATTAATTAAGGAGCTTACTGGAAATTAAAAAAGTTACTACTAATTATTAAATATATATTATAAATATTTAATAATTGTGATTTTTAAAACAAATAATTCTTTATAGTTTTAGTATTTTTTTTGAATCCCCGCTTTTGCAGGGAGGCTTTGTTATAACGCTGAGTTTTGAAATTCCTCTCCTGCTAATTCTGTATCAAGCAAATCAAAAGCCTCATCCAAGCACTTATATACTGCATTTTCTGACTCTACTTCCGAATAATTTTCGATTAACCCTAGATTTTGACAAGTAGTAACAAGTTTAGCTTTTAAACCATAACTCTCTTGATTTTCAATATAATCTAATATTATTTTTGAAACAGCTTGGCTGCTATCTTTTGCTTTTTCATATTTATTTTTTAAGTTCTGTAATCTATCAACATATACTCTTAACGTCTCTACTTCTTTACTTTGATATATTAAGCCCTCTATTTTTTCAATTCGTTTTATTAACCGCTCTGCCTTTTCATGCGGTTCTTTACATTGTCTTACTAAATTTGCTTTTGTAAAATTAGTATTAGCATTATTATGTATTAATAGTGAAAGAATAATTTTGTTTTCTACTGAGTTACGACCACAGTAATGTAATATTTCACTCATCTGTTTATAGTCATTCACCCTAGCACCATATTCAAGTAACATTTTGGCTTTTTCAAAATTACCTGTAACATCTAAAGCAGTATTACCATTCTCATCTTGTATATTAGGATCAATATTTTTTTGAAGTAACTCTTTAAGGTCGGCTAAGTCAGTTACATAATGTAGGGTACTTTTGTTTTCTGTGCTATCTACCGCATCAAAACTAACATCTTTACTGTTCTTACTATTAAGATTATTGTTAATACTAATACGTAAATCATGAAACACATCTGGAACGGTTTTACATTTTTTTGTATTACTCCCCTTTCCTATACAAGATTTAAAAACATTTATTAACTTAGAAATTTTAGGCATAATTATTTTCTTTTTTTGGTTATTTTATTAAAATTCCATATTTCATGGTATTTTATTGACTCGGCATTATATTAATCTATTTTAATAAAGTCAATGTAATTAGTTAATTTTTATAAATCAATCAATTAACCATATAATTTTAAAATTTAAAAATTCTTTTTTCTTCAATCTATTTGTAATATAGTAAATAGGTATATTTAATTATTGTAGAGGGACGAATGAAAAAAAATCCAAAAATCTCATTAATAGGAGGCGGTAACATAGGTGGTACGCTTGCTCACTTAATTAGCCTTAGAGAACTCGGTGATATCGTATTATTTGATGTGGCTGAAGGAGTACCGCAAGGAAAAGCATTGGATCTCATGCAAGCCGGTACAATAGCCGGCTCTGATATCAAAATAAAAGGTACAAACGACTATAAAGATATTGAAGGGTCTGATGCCATAATTATTACTGCCGGTTTACCAAGAAAACCAGGAATGAGCAGAGACGATTTAATTAGCATTAACACCGGTATTATGAAAACGGTTGCAGAGAATGTTAAAAAATACGCTCCTGATGCCTTTGTAATAGTAATTACTAACCCGCTTGACGTTATGGTATATGTCATGCTTAAAGAAAGCGGACTACCTCATAATAAAGTAATAG
>DYDV01000007.1 GCA_020404465.1 Rickettsia endosymbiont of Omalisus fontisbellaquei | reverse complement strand
TCTCATTAGACAATAACGGTTTTTTTGCTTCAGCAATATCTGATAATTCAATAACATATTTATCATCATTTTGCATAACATGGCGGTGTTCTGCTCCATATTCAATAATTACCTGTTTTATATAATATTTATAATAATCTTGTATTTGGTTAATTTTGTCTAATAATCCTGCTTTAATATCATCTTTTAAAATATTCGTTTGACTTTTGCGAATAACTTCTTTTAATGACTCCAATTGCTTACAGGTATTATTAATTATCTTGAAATAGTCATGTTCCTTTATTAATTCCTTATCTGCCAGAGTAAGGGAAATAAGCCGCTTTTCCTTTGGTAAGAAATCACTTATAAAGCCAAAAGTTTTCGATAAAATACCCTCGCTATTTAGCAATTTATAACCGTAATCTATATCGCTTAACACCTCTCGGTAACTGCTCATTAGGCTTTTTGGCAAATTCTGTTGCAACCATCTTTTGGCATAAATTAAATCAAATGCTATAGTTTCAGTTAATTTTTGGTCAAACTCTACGCTTAAGTTTTGTGCTGTCTGTTCTATCGCTATTTGTTTGTTAATAAACTCAGCCGTTTCGATAAAAGTAATTTGCTGTTCTGCTCTTGCCGTTAAATTAAAATCAACATTTTCATCGGCAAGTATTTTTAAATAACATTCTTTAGCTTGCTGTAATTGGTTAGTTTTAAAATATAAATTGCCTATTCCTGCTATTGCTTCCATGTGATAGCCGTAATTTGTAAGTTTACTATAACATGTAAAAGCTTCTTTATATTGTTTTAAACCATTCATTAACTCAGCGGTAATATATAGGTAATCAGTATTTAGCCTTCCTGCCGTGCTTTTATAGTCGGTTAGTAATTGTTCTGCTTCAATGTATTTTCCAAGCTTTACAAGTGTAAGTGCTGCCCCTAAAGAAAACGCCAGCTTGGCTTCTTCATATATGTTGGTACTGTAAAACAACTTTAATCCTTTCTCATATTCATTTTGTAATAAACACAATATCGCTTGTTGATATAAGGATTCGCTGTTAGCATGCATTGCTAGTAGTTGTACAAAATCCTTGTTTAACTTTAGCTGTCTACTAACAAAACTGCTTACTAAATCATATTTATAAGGATTTAATTCTAATGCTTTTGTATAAGCCTCTTTTGCCTCTAAGCTCTTACCTTTCTTGCTTTGCCTCAAACCGTAAAGATAATAACATTCAGCAACTCCTTCTTTCTTTTGTGACTGTGAATTAAGCAAATTAAGGTCTTCTAAGCGGCAGTTAGCTCCTACTTTAAGAAGCGTTTTTGCTAGCTGCTCATGCCCTCCTATAGCTACAGAATGCAAGACGGTATGACCATTATTAGTTACTTTATCAATTAAATCAGGTTTTTTATTCAAAAACATTTCTGCTAGCTTCTCATTCCCTCCTATAACTGTATAATCCAAGACTGTATTACCATATACAGTCACCTTATCAATTAAATCAGGTTTTTTATTCAAAAGCATTTCTGCTAGCTTCTCATTCCCTCCTTTAGCTGCAACATGTAAGACTGTTTCACTATTTTTATCTACCATGTCAATTAACTCAGGTTTTTTACTTAAAAGCATTTCTGCTAGCTGCTCATTCCCTCCTATAGCTGCATAATGCAAAACTGTAGAACCATCTCGAGCTACTATATTAATTAAATCAGGTTTCTTATTCAAAAGCATTTCTACTATCTGCTCATTCTTTCCCCTTGCTGCAACATGTAAGATTGTAGAACCGTTCCAATCTACTTCATTTATATCTGCTCCATTATTTAAAAATGATTGAAATTCTTCTAAGTCACCATATTGTGCAGCTTGAAATATAGTAGTTGCTTTTTCCTTAATAACAGGCTCGGTTGATTTAGGTTGTTGTAATGGTCTAGATATTTCTGTAGTCTTTATTTTCTCTTCCATTAACTTTATCACCATATCCTGCTGTTTAGGGTCTTCTAATTTGGCATTGGTAAGCAGTGATTCTAGCTTTGCTAATGCTTCTTTACTTAAAGAGTCGCTGATTTGAGCAGTAATAGATGCTTCATTAATATTAATCGTTTGTAAAGCAGATATTTCTTTACTTATTAATATATCTTTGCAGTTATTTAATTGCTTGTTATAGTTACTCATAAAATGCTGCTCATAATACAACCCTTTAGCAACAAGATTATTTGTTATTTGACTATATCCTTCCTCATCTTTTTGCAGCTTTATTTGATCAAATGTTTTTTGATCAATCATTCTACCGTCTTTATGTAAATAATATAATTCCCCTAAATGTTTATATCCCAAAGATTCCGTCGGCACTGTCGGCACTAAATCCTGATAATTTGCTATACGATAATAATTACCTTTAAATAACTCCTTAACTATTGTTTCCGAGTTAGCTGTCATCCATAACGGCTGACCGTAGGTATATAAACTAACATTGCTTATTTCTATAGGCTTTCCTATTTCTGCCCCAAGCTCTAGCAGTTTACAGTAAGCAATACTTGCCATTGCACCGCCGAGACTATGTCCGGTTATATATATTTTTGCTTCAGGATAATCGCTTAAATATTTTTTGATTATTTCTTTTAACGGCTTTTCACTGTCGTTTCCCCTATCCCAATGGGTCATTAACGCTTCATGAAAGCCTGTGTGAACGGTTATATCTTTTTCTTTAATTTTTATAGTCGTTTTAAGTGCATGAATATTACTTAACCAATTCTGATTATGATACGTACCTCTAAAACCTATTATTATTTTTTCTTCATTACACATAACCAAAGATTTAAATAACTCGGATTGTCTAACGTAACACTCTTCAAAACCCCAATCTTTACTCGTCACCTCTATTTTCTTTTTACTTTCATAAGCCAGCTGTGCTACCGCTCCAAGCTTTCTTGCGGTATCTATACTGAACTTATCAAGCTTTGCCTCAAGCTTCATAATTCCTTTCGGATAATTCGGCAAAAAACTTTCAGCCGCTTTTATTCCTAAATCAGAGCTGTAACTTACTTCAGTCTTGTCTAAATAATTCATAAATTTTGAGATAGCTTTATCTGCTATCTGTTCCCAATGCGGTAATAATATTTTCTCTCCCTCTTTTTGATATTTCTCTAGCAATTCTTTTTTTGCAATACCGCTAAGCAGAGAAGTAAGTTTTAACTGTATGTTGTCCCCTGAACTAAGGTTTGTAGCTTCTATTTTATGCCCTAAATCCACATCAGGGTTAATTATATCGTCTTTATAAGAACTTGTTATGCGAGTACAAAAATCCTCGCTAACTTCATCAATATATTTATTATTGGTGAAATGACTTGTTTTTGATTTGATTTCTGAAATTTTATCGAGTAACTTACTTTGCAAAAATTTATAAAAATCCAAATATACTTTTTCTAGTTCTTTATTTTCTTCGGCACATTCTTTAATCGTTCGCTCATTAAGAGCTTTTTTCTTATCTCTTATTATGTCTTCAGTAGTTTTAAGTTGATCCTTAATTTCTTCTAAAAATTCTTGTTTCCTTTGTTTCGCTTTTTCTTCTTTATGTTGAAGTTTTTTTATAGGAGAGGGATTAGCACCGTAATCAATTAATATTGATTGAATATTCTGATATTTTTTTGCTTCTTCTTGGTTCTGATACTCTTTTATTTTATTTGCTGCAAGGGCTAGTGGTTTCTTTTTGTCTTGTCCCGTGCTAATTAAATTTACAAAAGCTCCATTTTCAAGCAACAGTTTTACAAATTCCTCATCACCGTTTTTAGCCGCATGATGTAACAAACTGAAACCTACTACATCAGTCTTATCTATATCTGATAAATCTATTTTGTTGTCTTTGTTTGCTGGATGTTTTTCTAAATATGATGGCTTCTTTCCCTTGAATATATTACTTATACCAATATATTTGCTTTTCATGTAGATGCTCCTTTGAATGAAATAGAGATTGATTTTATATCTCTATTTTTGTGAATAATGAGGTTACTAATTACTCTAGAGCTTGGTAGTTGAAATCTTTAACCTAAAATTAATCAAAAACTTAACAGTAAAAATAAATGTTTTCAACTAATATTTACTACTTAATTAACTTTTTAATTACTTATATCATTATTTTAATAAGGTTGATCAGCTCAATAGAAGATAAGTCTTATTAATGGCGATAGAGGATGTAGTAGTCCTTTGACGTTGTGAGGGGAAAATTTAAGATATACGAAAGAGTCTTAACTCGAATTTTCTCTTCTGATCTAAAGTTTTAATAATACTCTCTGCAAGCATACTTATTACAGGTAGGGTTACAGAATTACCTAACTGTTTATAAGCATGGGTATTAGCTGGGGGCAATTTGAAACTATCGGGGTAGCCTTGCAACCTTGCCCATTCTCTTGGGGTAAGCATTCTAATATAATCGCTATTAACTTCTAAATGCTCAATTTTGTTTCTTTTATCTACTATTAAATTACGTGTTTTTCCTACGTCACATGAAACTAAAGTAGAAGCTATACCGTCTCTTTCAATTATTTTATAACCAAATCTATTGCCTTTATTTAAATGTCGCTCTTTATGTGCTTTTAAGCTATTCAATGATTTTTCTGAAAGATAATATTTCCTCTCTACAGGTTGCTCTTCTAATATGTCAGCAATCTTAGAATTTTTTTGTAGTAAATTTGGAAGATTAAAATCTTTTTTGTCTTGAAATCCTATTATATAAATACGCTCTCGATTTTGCGGCACTCCATAATATTTAGAATTTAGGATTATACAAAGTAGTTGATAGTTTAATTGACCTGTTAACAGCTTTATTATGGTATATAAGCTATTTCCGTTATCATGATTAATTAAACCTTTTACATTTTCTAACAAAAATGCTTTTGGTTTCTTTAACTTTAAAATTTTAGCTATATAATAAAATAACTTTCCTCTATCATCTTCAAAACCTCTACCTTTCCCTGCTATTGAGAATGGTTGACATGGAAAACCTGCTAGTAGAATATCAAAATCTTTGATTTTTTTAAGGGCTGAATTATTAAGCTTAGTTATATCACAGTAAGGATTCTCATTAAAATTTAGTTCATATGTTTTACAAGCTTCTTTATCTATCTCACTACTAAAAACATTTTTAGTTCTATTTAAAGCTTCAAAAGCTAACCTAGTACCACCTATACCGGCAAATAAATCAATAGTTTTATATGTTCGTTTCATTAGAGTATTTTTTAGATTTGTAATTTATAAATTATTAAAATAAAACTTTAATTTAACTGCCTAATACATTATTATTTATAATAATTTTTCGTCGAAATATTTTTTGTATGCTTGCGAGTAAAAATAATAAATTTAGATATATTTTTTTAATTCTGTTAATACTTGCAGCAATTACAGCTTTTGTCGAGTATTGTAATAATAAAATTACACTAAATTATAATATTTTTGTTATTTCACCTTTATTTGTAACAACTTTGTGGCTATATATTTTTAGAGACAATATTAATGCTCAAAATTGGAAATCTGAAATAAAAGTCCATGCATTAACTTGCTTAACTCTTATTATTTTAGGTAAATTCATCTTTTGGTTTCCTGCATACTTTACTGCTATTCTTGTTTATTCTAAAGGATATGAGAATTATCTGTTTGTAACACTAATATTTATATTCATAAGTATTGTTATTCGCAGACAAAAGAAGAACTCTAACACTGAAAATAAAATTAACCAATTTGAAAAAATAATTTATTAGTACTTTACTATTTACATATCTAAATCAGGTACAAAGGAATTTTTGCTATTCTGATTATCTTCTATTTGTTTTTCATTTTTTAACTTAACGAAATCTAATTTTTCGTTCTTATAGCCAATCTGTAAGTTTTGGTCACAAGACAAAGAGGTAGTTAATTCCTTACATACCATTGTTAATGGTTCTTTATTATGAATAACAATCTTATTTTCTTGTAATGCTTGAACTACGTAATGATCCGTTATTCCTATAATTTGTCCTTCATATGTTTTATTACTTTCTGCTTTCACAATTTCTGCTTCAGTATTAAGATTATTACCTAGTTTAACGGCTTTAACATAGTCACGATCAATAATATTAGAATCGATTATATTTATAAGCCCTTTGTAATTACCGGTATGTGCAGCAATCGAAGCTTCTATTAATTCTTCCCTTACAATATTTTTCCAAACTATATGGTAACCATTTTGATAAGCTAGTAGAGTAATTAAAGTCCTTTGGGTACGCCCATTCCCTTCCCTAAAAGGATGCAAATGATTTATTTCACCTAAATAATAACCGGCACGCTGACTAAAAGTTTCTATATTTAGACCTTTTAAGTTATTTTCTTCAGACAACCGGTTAAAAAGATAAGAGCTGCCTTTCTCTATAATAGAAGCGGGTGCAAACCTAGTAGTACCTTTTAATATTCCTACTTTACGTATTTCTCCTGCCCATTCATAAACATCTCCAAAGAGATATTTATGAATCGATTGCAGATATTCTAAGTCGACTTTTTCATTCAAAGGCTTAGATACTAATTCAGTAAATCTAGCAGCAGAAAAAGCTGTCTCGGCGTTACTTAATAATTGCTTATCCATAATATTAAAACGATTAAGTAAACATCCGGAAACTTTATCTATATATGGGTCTTGCCATTTATTATTAGATTTTTCCATCTTCTAATCTTTTGTGAATATTTTTTATTACCTCATCTATTGTAATATTTCCATGAGCATGTTGCTGCATATCTTTTATAGTAGCTCTATCAACCTCAAGTCCTTCTAATTTTTGATTAGCTATGGAATCTTGTAAATTTTCTAATCTTTGCTTTACTTCTTCTTCAGTAAATTTCATAAACCTCTTAATTAAAAACTTTAATATTCTAATAATATATATTATAGCATAATTTGCTGATAAAAGCTTGATATATTAAGGATAAAAGCAATTCATATGGAAATAAGATTTTGTGTATTGTTATAGAGTAACCATTCTTTTAACTTTGAATAACGTAAACTATCTTTATTATTTTTTACTGCAATTGCTAAGGCTTTTTTCTCTCCTACTATTATTACTAACTTCTTTCCTCGTGTTATAGCAGTATAAATAAGGTTACGTTGTAACATCATAAAACTTTGCATTGTCAGAGGAATAATTACCGCTAAATATTCTGAACCTTGAGACTTATGAATTGTTGTTGCATAAGCAAGCGTCACTTCATCTAAATCAGTATAATCATATTTTACATCCCGATTATAAAAATTTACCACTACTTCTTGAGCTTCTTTATCTATAGCTTTAATAACACCTATATCACCATTATAAACTTCCTTATCGTAATCATTGGCTGTTTGCATAACTTTATCATTTACAGCAAAAATCTGACCGTACTTTTCAATACCTGAAGTATAATTAGGATTTAAAGCTTTTTGCAGTTCAATATTTAAAGCTCGTACTCCCGCCCCTCCCCGCTGCATTGGCGATAATACTTGAATATCGTTTATAGGGTTTAAACTAAACTTGCTCGGAATTCGGTCTCTTACCAAACCAATAACTTTTTCAGTTATATCGATGCCCTGCTCAGCAGAAATAAAATAAAAATCAGATATTGAGTCACTTAACGTTAAATCAGGCATTTGTCCTTTATTAACAAGATGAGCATTAGTTATAATTTTACTAGTACTTGCTTGTCTAAATATTTCAGTTAGCTTAATTGTCGGTATTACCTCCGAATCTATTATATCCTTTAGCACCTGCCCTGCCCCAACTGATGGCAGCTGATCAACATCACCTACCAATAATAACGTAGTACTAGCAGGTAACGCCCGAAGTAATGAATAAAAGAGCGGTACATCTACCATCGACATTTCATCTATAATTAGATAATCGCATTTTAGCTTATAATCCATACCATAGTTAAACTTACCTTTTGCTGGATCAAATTCAAGTAAACGGTGAATAGTTACGGCTTCTAGTTTAGTACTTTCACTTAAACGTTTTGCGGCTCTTCCCGTTGGAGCAGCTAATTTTATCTTTAATTCCTTAGCTTTTACTATTGAAACTATTGAATTTATAAGAGTTGTTTTACCGGTACCAGGTCCTCCGGTAATTACCATAACTTTATTAGTTAAAGCTTTCTCTACTGCTGTCTTTTGAGTATCTGCTAACTGCACATTTAGCTTCTTCTCTACCCAGTTTATAGCACTCTCTATATTAATAGATTCCCATGCTATTTTACCTTTCATAAGCTCTAACAATAATCTTGCTATATTCTGTTCATAAACATAATAACTTGTTAAAAATACACATTCGATATTTCCTAAATAATCTCTGCTAAGTAGCCCGTGATTTATTTCCTTATCAATAGCTTCTATAACTATTTCTTTATCTATTTCTAGTAATTTTGTGGTATTTTTTATTAAAATATCAGTAGGTAAACCGCAATGTCCGTCAGAAGTTGCTTCTAGTAACATATAATTAACACCTGCTTCTGCTCTAATTAAGGAATTTTTTTCTATTCCCAAACTTTCTGCTATCTTATCTGCTGAAATAAACCCAATTCCTTGAATATCTTTGGCAAGTATATAAGGATTTTTAGTAACTATCTCTATCGCTTTCTCTCCATATGTTTTATAAATACGAGCTGCCCTAGTACTTCCTACCGAATGAGATTGCAGAAAAACCATTATTTCTCTAATTACTTTTTGATCTTGCCAGTTATTACAGATGCTTGCTGCTCTACCCTTTCCTATTCCCTCTATAGTAGATAATAATTTAGGATTATGCTCTATTACTTCAAATACTTCTAAACCAAATTTTTCAATAAGTCTTTTAGCAAAATGTACTCCAATACCTTTAATTAAACCTGACCCTAGATATTTTTCCATCCCCTCCAAAGTATCAGGCATTACTGTTTCTATAGAATCTGCCTTAAATTGCAGTCCGTGATTACTGTCATTATACCAATTCCCTACACATTTTATATACTCACCAGGTGTTATAGAAAGTACTTTTCCGACAACAGTTACTAATTCTTTATACCCTCTTACTTTGCTACGCAGTACACTAAACCCATTTTCACTATTATGAAAAGTAATACGCTCTACCGTAGCTGATAAAAATTCTTTTTCTTTATTATTGGTTTCTTGTTTCATAATTGATTCAGGTTTAGAAATTGTCTAGGTTAATTAGTCAAGCAGTGTACTTACTAATTTCAAATTTCTTATTTAGATAAAATCGTAAACTATTTATTTCATCGGCATTTAAAGGAGTAACACTTACTACATAAGTAAAATTTATTTCCAAATATCTTTTATATTAATTTTCTAAAAGTCCATTTCATATGAAAATCTTTCATTTGACAATATGTGTGTTACCTTTTTATATATAAAAAGCAATATATATATTACCTTGCTGGATAATTATACTACCTCTCAAGGTCATTACTAGCTTGACATTGCAACACTCTTTGTACTACATTCTGAATTTTCTTACCTAAATCACTATTTTCAGTAATATAACGCATAGCGTTTTCATCCTGCTTTATCCCTTTTAGGTAATCATCATCATTTGTATAGCTTACCCCTTTAAAATCTTTAACCGTAATTAGTTCTTTTTCTTTAGTTAAAGCTCCACTGTATTTATTTTCCATAATTTGTAAATCATCTGTAATCTTCTTTTCAATATTATTTTGACAAGCGTGACGTATAAAATCATTCCCCGCCTCTATTCCATGGGTACTATATTTTACAAAAGCATTATTTATATCAGTTGGCGTACCGTGTCTTCTTAAATCATCCATACCTTGTTTTACAATTTTTATTATTTCAGAATTATTTAAAGGTGCTTGTTTTTGAATTACAGCATTATTATTATCTTTTAAGTATTCGCTTTGATTGTTAATATTCTGATTTTCAGGCATTAACTCCTTGGATAATTTTTTCCACATTTCATTATCACCGAGAGTTTTATATAGCTTAGTTGTAATATTTGCCTTATCTGTATTCTCAAGTTTATCGGTATTTTGTCCTCTACCGTTATTTGCCTTATATGATGAAATATTTTGATATATCTCTTTAGCCATAAATTCATGATAACTAACAGGTAAATCTCTAACTGCTATACCTAATTGCTCTTGATGTAGCAAAGCAAAATCACGTACTAAACTTTTATATAAAAGTGTTTTTTCATTTGAGTTTAAATATGTTTTTGCAAGCTCCTTATTATATTTTAAATAAGTTTCACTAACTGAATAAAAACCTGCAAAAGCTTTTGCTTTATCGCTATAACTATATTGTAACTCGCTAATTTGATCGGATAATTTTAAATCTTTTCTGTCTGAAAGCTCACTATTTACTGCTATTGAAGTTAAAATAGCTTGATAAAAACCATGATCATACTCTAGAAACTCATGCACGCTTCTACTAGTCCCGCCAGGTGCAATATATTTCATATAACTTACCGCGTCGCTCGAAGATAATTTTTGCTGCCACCCATGTTCTATAATGGCATTCTTTTTTATTTCCCCGCTGGGTGACGAATGTCCGATTAAATTATTTTGCCATACCATTCTATTTGCTATATTTTGTACTTTCTCACCATCAATATTAGAAAGCTTATTAGATTCTATCGATATTTTTTTTTGGCTTAGTTGTACTAAATTTTGAATACGCTTATTTATAATAGCTTCTCTAATATTATCTAAATTTACTCCTTCAGGTAATTTATCTGCTAAATCCCATTTTTCAGGTAATATATTATTATGAACTTTATCCCCAAACTCCAAAACTTTAGGATCAATTATTGTTACGTTTTTTTTATAACCGTTAGCCGCATTAACTATCCTGCTTATTGTATATGCAGCTTTCATACCAGACTCATCGTTATCAGGAAATATTATCACTTCTTTACCAGCAAGCTGCTCCCACTGTGCTCTACCGGCTGTCATACTACCACCTAGCCATGAAATCACCGTATATTCAGG
>DYDV01000006.1 GCA_020404465.1 Rickettsia endosymbiont of Omalisus fontisbellaquei | reverse complement strand
GCAAACCGGCTCTAATTGCCATTCCGCCCCCATCACCTGTACAAGTATGGGCAGAAGTAGCCGAGAAATAAGCACGCCCGTATCCACCCGTTGCAAGCACTACATTATGAGCTCTAAAACAATGCAGGCTACCATCGTCTAAATTCCACGCAACTACACCTCTACATTCACCATCTTCCATCAATAAATCAATAGCAAAATATTCAACAAAAAACTGTACTTTATGCTTCAATGATTGCTGATATAAAGTATGAAGTATGGCATGCCCCGTACGATCTGCCGCAGCACATGTACGCTGGGCTGCTTTTCCTTTACCATACTCTGTCGTCATACCACCAAAAGGACGCTGATAAATCTTTCCCTCTTCGGTTCTTGAGAAAGGTACGCCGTAATGCTCTAGCTCTAAAATCGCATCGGGAGCGTTCTTACACATATATTCGATGGCATCTTGATCACCTAGCCAGTCTGAGCCTTTTACCGTATCATACATATGCCAACGCCAATCATCTGCTCCCATATTCCCAAGAGCTGCACTAATTCCGCCCTGAGCAGCCACAGTATGACTACGAGTCGGGAACAACTTAGTTATACAAGCGGTATTTAGCCCTTCTTTAGCCATACCAAATGCAGAACGAAGACCCGCTCCACCAGCACCTACGACAACAACGTCAAATTTATGATGAATGATATTATATGCTTTGGTCATTAAGTTAATTTTTTACTATTTAATTTCATTCGATGTTGTTGCTACGAACGTTACTTATGTCATTCCTGCGAAAGCAGGAATCCAGCATAAAGCGAGATAACCTCCGCTTTTAATTTCAAAAATTTGCTGTATTTATAATTTTTTTCTGGATTCCTGCTTTCGCAGGGATGACATAAAAAACACACAAGATTACCCCCTATAAAACATCGATACTACAAAAGCTACAATAGTCACAATGCAAAATAATTGCACTATTATAATCAATGTATTACGTAATTTATGACAACTTATATAATCCTCAATCACTACACGCATACCAAGCATCGCATGATACAATGAAGTAGCCACCGTAATTAACAATGCTACTATATTAAAAGGTTTTTTAAGCTCCCACATAATAATATTTATATCATTGTTTTTGTTGGTTAACGTAAAATATATTAACCACACAGAACATAAAACTAATATAATACCAGTTACTCTTTGTAATAGCCAGTGATGAGAACCGCTTTTAGCGGTTCCTTGCCCCTTTGCTTTTACGATTTCTGCTTTAAAATCATATACCATTAATTTTCTCTAAACACATTTTTTCTGTTATGCTGTCATACCGCGACTTGATCGCGGTATCCAAAAAAACTTATTACTAATAAAGCATAATTTATTTTAAAATATCTTCATATAAATCATGCCAACTTGGATTACTAGAGTTAATTAAATCTAATTTCCATTTCCTCTTGTATTCCTTTAGACGCTTTTCACACCCAATTGCAAGATTAACATCATTAAATTGTTCAAAATAAACTAGTTTATCTATATCGTATTTTGTAGTAAAACCTTTTCTTATCTTCTGCTTATGTTGCCAAGTATGTTTTATAATATCTGAAGTAATGCCTACATATAGAGTACCGTTACATTTATTAGAAAGTATATAAACATAATATTCTTTCATTTTATTAAGTTATAAATTATTTTTTGGATCCCACGATCAAGTCGCGGGATGACAATAGAAAAACCAATACCTTTACAATATTTTCATATCCATAGCAATATAGTTAATAATATAGAGCATACAACTACACACCAACCGGTGATATTAACGACTTTTATAGAAAAGCCGTAACCGATATCCCAAAATAAATGCCTGATGCCGTTACATAAATGATAAAACCAAGCGTAGCTAACGGCTACTAAGCATATTTTTATAATGCAACAATTAGCAAGCTGTAAATAATTATTGTCATATTTACTAAGAATCAACCACCACGCCAAGATTGACACCGCAAAAAATAGAGCTACGCCGGTCATACGATGCAAAATCGACAAAGTAGAACTTATTTGTGGTTTGTATATGCTTAAGTGCGGCGAAGTCGGACGCTTATTATAAATTTCTTGTTTGGTTTTAGTCATAGCTATTTAATATAATAATAAAAAACTTATATAACGTCATTGCGAGGAAAAATTGAAAATTTTGACGAAGCAATCTCGCTCCAAAGTCCTGAGATTGCCACGCAGCCTACGGGCTGCTCGCAATGACGACTCGGTATCCACGCAGAAATGACATCTATCTTTCTAACCACCGTCCCTCAGCCGGCGATAAATCATCCGCCACTGCTCTTCTATCATCAAAAACAAAGCACTCGCCTTGCCATAAATTATTCTTGTTTTGCGTATCTTCTAAATATTGCAATATTCCGCCTTTTAGATGATACACCTCTTCATAACCTATGCTTTTAAGTAAGCTGGTGGATTTTTCACACCTGATACCACCTGTACAAACCATAGCAATTTTCTTACCTTTGAGCAATTCTTGATTCTGCTGAACCCAAGCCGGAAACTGTTTAAATGTTTTGGTATTAGGATTAATTGCTGATTTAAATGTACCGACCTCTACTTCATAATCATTTCGAGTATCTATTACTATAACATTTTGTTTTGTGATAAATTCATCCCAATCTTTCGGCTCTATATATTCGCCTTTAAACAAATCAACATTTAAATCATCGACATTCATCGCTACAATTTCTCTCTTAAGTCTGACTTTTAACTTCTGAAAAGGATGAACATCACTATAATTTATTTTAACGTTAACATCTTTGGGATTAGTTAGTTTTATTAGTTCTTCAAGTACAAGATTTACATTTTCATATGAACCTGAAAAAGAACCGTTAAAACCTTCATTAGCTAATAAAATAGTACCTCTGACATATTTTTTTTTACCGATAAGCAAAATCTTCGGTATCAAATTCGTCGGCTCTTCTATGTTAACAAAGCTATATGCACTTAAAATTGCTATTTTTTCACTCATAACTTAAATTTAATTTAAAATTGTCACCCCGTGGCTTGACCACGGGGTCTTAAGACACAGCCTGTAACACAAGATCCCGCGATCAAGTCGCGGGATGACACTTAATCACATTACAAATAATGGCACAAACATATTCGTATCGCCCCTTTCAATCAGGAGCAAAATATTTTGCTTATTAGATTTTTTAGCATTTTCATATAATTCTTTTAGCTTACTTATATCTTCTATGCTTTCCTGATTAATATTGGTTATTAAATCACCAATTTTGAAACTGCTTTCTTCTTCATCAATATTAGTTATAACTACCCCTATTTTATCGTTAGGAATATTATATTTTTGTCTTAATTCTTCAGTCAAATTACTAAAAGTAATATTACTTTTAGTAAAAGATACGTTATTTTCTTCTTTGCTTATTACTTCTTCTTGATTGACTTGTTCTGTAGAACCTTTGGTAACTTCTTCATTATCTGTAGTAATTTTAATAGGTAATTCGAGCTCTTTTTTATCACGAAGTATTTTTACTTTTACTTCCTTATCAATAGGAACATCTGCAATGATTACACGTAATTTTTTAGTATTTTTAACCGGTATATCTGCAAACTCTATTATTATATCGCCTGTTTTAATCCCTGCTTTATCACCTGGACCGTCTTCTTGTACTTTAGCTACTAACACCCCACTAGTACTTTGCAATCCTAACCCTTCAGAAATTTCCTCGGTTAAATCTTGTATTGTTACTCCAAGGCGTCCTCTACTTACTTTTCCATCTTTCTTAAGACGTTCGATTATGGGCTGCGCCGTATTTGAAGGAATAGCAAAACCTATACCTATATTAGTACCGAGCGGTGAGAAAATTGCTGTATTTACGCCGATTACTTTCTGATCCAAATTAAACATAGGACCACCGGAATTACCGTTATTAATTGCAGCATCCGTTTGAATAAAATTATCGACTATATTATCCGTGTCTATATCGATATCCCGACCTTTAGAAGAAATAATACCGCTTGTCACCGTACCACCTAGATTACCAAACGGATTACCGATTGCAATAACCCAGTCTCCTACTCTTGCATCATTTGAATCTCCAAACTCAACAAAAGGTAGAGGCTCGTCGCTATCTATTTTTAAGAGAGCTAAATCGGTTTTAGTATCGCTACCTATTAATTTAGCTGGTAATTCAGTATTATCTGCAAGTTTTATATTAATTTTATCAACATTTGCAATTACATGATAGTTTGTCACTATTAAGCCGTTAGGCTCAATAATAAATCCTGAACCAAGTGGAACGCTTTTAGGAGTTTGATCGACCTCTTCCAAATTCAACGGTATATTAAGCCGCTCCAGAAAATCATTAATGAAGTCTAAAGGTTTTTTTTCTTGCAGAGGATCTTTTTCAGCATTTTCCGACTTACTATTAACATATTCTATTGTTGAAATATTAACGACTGCCGGAATTAACGGCTCAACTATATCGGCAAAGCTATAACGAGCAGCTTCACTTACTTTTAAAGGAGCAGAATTTATTGCCGTAAACTCATTTTCTTCTTGAACCGCTAGTTTTAAAGACTTACTATTTTCTTTTGCTAGAATACCGTTACTTGATATTAAAACTATTACAACAAGAAATATTTTTAGATTTATCATATACTCCACATGAATAGATAAGTAGGTAGACGAGTATACTACTTAGCTAAATTAAGGTATTTTAAAACTTCAGCCTCAGGTGAAATTACAAAATTAGTATCCTCTTTCTTTAAAGCATTTTTATATACTAAAAGTGACCTATAAAATTTGTAAAATTCCGGATCGATGGAATAAGCAGAATTATATATTTTTGCTGCTTTCTCATCACCGTCACCTTTGATAATTTGTGCATCTCTATAAGCTATAGCAAGTATTATTTTACTTTCTTTATCTGCTTTTGAACGAATACGCACGCTTTCTTCTTGTCCTTCAGCTCTAATTTGGGTTGCTTCTTTTTCACGAGCTGTTTGCATGCGACGATAAATAGCTGCACTATTTTCTTTCGGTAAATCTGCTCTTAAAATTCTAACATCTACCACGTCAATACCAAAGCTTTTAGCTTCTCCATCTACTTGATTTAAGATATTTAGCATTACGTTACTACGTTCCTGCGTTAAAAGACTACTTAGAGAAACTTTACCTATTACCTTACGCATTGATGATTCAAGA
Source organism: Rickettsia endosymbiont of Omalisus fontisbellaquei (assembly GCA_020404465.1). Lineage (GTDB taxonomy): Bacteria > Pseudomonadota > Alphaproteobacteria > Rickettsiales > Rickettsiaceae > Rickettsia. Next base: position 12,534 of record DYDV01000006.1, on the reverse strand, counting down.
TTTCGAGTCAGCCTAATTTTCACGCCTTGATAATCATGCACCGTTTTATAAAACATTACCGGATTATTAATTTGAAATTTAGCATAAGCATCAACAATAACTCGTTTACCGTCAGCCGCTGTTAGTTCTTTTCCCTCAACTTCAACGTCCAAAAGACGCTTATCAAAAAATTCGACATTTTGAATAAACGGGATTTTAATATGCAACCCCGGCTTTTCTATAGTTCTAACTGCTTCACCAAACTGAAACACCACCGCGGATTCACGTTGATCAAGTGAAAATAAGGAGCTAGCAATCAATATCAGCCCAAAAACAATTGTAAAAATTATATAATAAATCTTTTGTTGCATTTAATATTCCTTGTTGTTTTTTTGTATTCTATGCTGTCATAATGTCATTCCGTGGTCAAGCCACGGGGTGACACACAGTGGGTTTACAATTCCCGCTTTTAGCTAGGAATGACACAGCATCCTAGGGTTTAATAGCCATGTGCGGCAGTAGTGCATTATTAATAATCGTTTTATTTGAACCACTTAATATCTCTTCAGCTACCTCTAAATATAACCTATCTCTAGTTACTTGCTTACCTATAGTATATTGTTTATAAATAGCATTAAATCTTTGGCCATCACCTTCTGCTTTTGATATTACTTCTTCTTTATATCCTTCCGCTTCCTCTATAATTTTTGCGGCCGCTCCTCTAGCTTCCGGCAAAATTTTATTATTATAGGCCTGAGCCTGATTTATTTCTTTCTCCTTATCAGCCTTTGAAGTTTGCACATCTCTATAAGCGTCTATTACTTCAGCAGGCGGCTCAGCTTTTAATAATTGTACCTTTTCAATCATTACACCGGCATTATAACTATCTAGTATTTTTTGAGCTAATTTTTCTATCTTATAAGTAATCTCTTGCTTTTGATCGGATAATACCCAAGAAATAGGAGTATTGCCTATTACTTCTCTAACGGCACTTTCTACTGTTGCTTTTACTGTTTCCTCAGGTTTTTGTACATTAAAGATAAAATCTTCAAGATTATTAATATGCCACATTACGTCACAATTTAAAGCAACGATATTTTCATCACCGGTTAACATAATACTTTCACCGACAATATTTTTAGTATTATCATTACCGCTACGCACTGAGCTATTTGTACGATAACCAATCTCAATTCGGCGTGATTGTTTAACTTTCTCGATTATTATTTTTTCAAAAGGAGTAGGTAAATGATAATTAAGCCCCGGATAACCTTTACGCACAAAGCGTCCAAATCTTATTACCGCCGCTTCTTCACCTTCTTTTACTTCATAAATACCAGAAGCAAGCCATAAAGCAATTACCGCAACAATAGCTAAAATTATTGTTTTGGCATTAAAATTAAACTGAAACTGGAATTTATCAAAATTAAATTGATTTTTACGCGGTCTTGTAAATATGTTATCATCTTTATTAGAATCAAAATCTTTCCAAGGGGATTTTTTTAAAATCGAGCTATATTTTTTATTAAGCATTTGCTTTTTTGTATTATTTTAAAGATTAAATGATTATATATACTATAGTATTTAACGTCAAGGTATGAGCTTTAATAGATTTAAAAAGGAAAATTAATTATGGCGGATTTACACCAAAAGCAAATCATCGATAAACTTCAGCATATTACCTTTAAAGACGGTACACTTTTAAATGAAGTTATATCCGATATAGTAATTAAGAGCAATAATATTGGTTTTTCCATAGATATATCAGGTAAAGATAGGTTAGAGGCAGAAGAAATAAAAGCTAAAGCAATTAATAAGCTTAACGAAATTACAAATATTGGTAAAATAACAATTATTTTTACTAGTAGTAAAATCTCAGAGAAAAAAACTCAAAAACCAAAGCTTTTCGTAGAAAATGTTAAAAAGATTATTTTGGTCGCATCAGGAAAAGGTGGAGTCGGAAAATCTACAATATCCGCTCTTATTGCTCAGCAGTTAAATATTGAAGGTCATCGAATCGGTATAGTAGATGCAGATATTTATGGTCCGTCAATTCCTCACATATTCGGCATTAACGAAGTACCGCAAACAAAAGATGGACGAATAATACCGGTAACGACTAGAAATATCCAAATTATGTCTATAGGCTTTTTTGTTAAAGATTATTCGGCAATTATTTGGCGTGGTCCTATGGCTAGTAAAACTATCTATCAATTATTATCAGTAACAAAATGGGATAATCTAGATTATCTAATTATTGATATGCCGCCGGGGACCGGTGATATACATTTAAGTATGCTGGAGAATTATCATTTAGACGGTGTAATAATTATAACAACACCACAAAAAATGTCAGAAATAGACGTAGTACGCTCTATCGATTTATATCAAAAATTAAGGCTACCGATCCTCGGAATAATTGAGAATATGAGCTATAGGCTTAAAAATAATAGCGGTAGCCGTTTATCACAAAAATATAATATACCTTTAATTGCTCAAATCCCTATCACATCGCAAATAGCCGATGCTTGCGATAAATCGCTACCTCTTACCAACCTGCTAACATTACCTTTAGAAAAATATTTATGATGAAAATACACGTATTGGCAGATGATAGAACAGGCAACACACATCAGGCTATTGCACTTGCTGAAAAATTAACGGCATTGTTGCATGACTCGAAAAACCCACTCGGTGTCATACCGTGGCTTGACCACGGTATCCAAAAAATAACTAAAAATACTAATAATATTAGTATTTTTAACTGGATCCCGCGATCAAGTCGCGGGATGACAACTGAAGAATCAAGTCATACAACAACACCAAAATTGGCTACAGATTACACTTTAATTAAACTTCAATATAATTGCTTAGCTAAATTACCGAATTTTTTACTAAAATATTATCCTATTCATATAAAAAGTGAATTATTACAAGATATCATAGCAAAACCTTTACCTAATATAATAATAACTGCCGGAAGAAGAACAGCAGTTTTAGCATTTTATTTAAAAAAGAAACTCAAAAAGGATATCAAGTTAATACAAATAATGCAGCCCTCTTTGCCTTATGACGCATTTGCTGCCGTTATTCTGCCTTATCATGATTTAAATAATAGCCAAAATGTCATCCCGTGGCTTGACCACGGGATCCAAAAAAAAATTAAAGAAGACTGGATTCCGCTACAAGCTCGCGGAATGACAATCCCAATCCACGGGGCCATCAACAACGTAACCGACAAATTTGCTACTGCAAGTCTAGAACTACAAAAACATTATCCTAACCTTAAACAATTTATTGCCGTGATAATCGGTGGTAATAATAAAAAATTCAATTTCAACAAAAATGAAGCAACTTTATTTTCTTCATTATTAAAAACAATATCTACTAATCAAAAAATACCGTTTTTCATTACTTTCAGCAGACGTACTCCGATAGAGGTAAAATCTATTATTAAAAGTAACATGCCGGTTTCTACAATTATTTATGACCCGAACGAAGACACAGGATATAATCCTTATATAGCTATGCTTGCTAATGCGAAATATATAATCTCTACAGCCGACTCGATTTCAATGTGCAGTGAAGCAGCTTCAAGCGGTAAACCTCTTTATATATTCTGCCCACCAAACTTTAATTCCTCAAAGCATAAAATTTTTATAAAGCAATTAGTAGAGCAGAAAATAGCAAGAATTTTTGATGAGTCAGTAACGATACTGGAGGAATATAACTATAAACCTTTAAATGAAGCAGAAAGAGTAGCTGAAATTATTAGACCTTTGATAAAATAAATGCCTCTTATCAAGAAGAATATATTCCTAGCAGTATACTTCGACTCAACTTTAGAACGACGACGCCAATTTTTCAAGTTCATCGAGTATACAAAGACTTTATAATACCTTGCAGTGTTTGAACTTCTGGGGACGAAAGGTTGTTTATACGTGTAAATATGTTAGTGATATTTTGCTGCATAGCAGGCTTTTTGTCGGGAGCCTTAAAAAATCCGACTTTATCGAGTTTGCCGAATAAATTTGTTAAAAAATGCTCTATTTCTTCTTTAGTAGCTAATTTTTGAATGTTATATATATCCCTTCTCGGCATAGAATTACGAAACAATTCATAGCAGATAATAATAACCGCTTGAGCAATATTTAACGAGCTAAATTCGGTTGTGTTAATAGTGATAATCTTATTGGCGAGTGTGACTTCCTCATTACTAAGCCCGTTATTTTCCCGCCCGAACATTATCCCGACTTTTTCAGAATTTGGATAATCTAAAGGCAAATTTTGTGAAAATACATAATCTTTATTCATAGCCCTTTTAATGCAAGTAGTAGCGTATAAATATTCGAGGTCTTTAATACTATCCTCAAGGCTATCATAAACTTTTGCATTATCTATAATATTAACCGCTCCGACTGCATTACTACGTGCTTGCTCATTTGGCCAGCCGTCTCTTGGAGCTACGATTCTAAGCTCACTTAAGCCGAAATTCTTCATTGCTCTTGCAGTAGCACCGATATTCTCACCCATTTGCGGTGCAACTAATATTATAACCGGATTCATTTAAACCCTCATAACATGACAAGTATAAGCGATTGCTACGGCGTCGGCTTCATCAGAGTTAGTAATAGCAGAAGTTCCAGGCAGTAAAAGCTTGATCATATGCAAAATTTGGTCTTTCTCTGCATGCCCGTAACCGGTCACGGTTTTTTTTATCGTATTAGGTTTAAACTCCCGCATGTCCAAATTATATCTACCGATTAGCGACATTATCGCCCCTCTAGCATATCCAAGTTTTAAAGAAGTCACGCTATTAGTATTAACAAATGTTTCTTCAATCGCTGCCATATTTGGCTGATATTCTAATATTACTTTTTCTAACGTGCTATTGATAAAAGCAAGTCTATTATGTATTTCATCTTTGTTACTGGTTTTAATAGTACCGCTAGCTAAATATTTCAATTTTGTCGACTGCCTTGCAACTACTGCCCATCCCAGACTCCCAAGTGCCGGATCAATCCCAAGTACTATCATGATTATTTTTTTAATATTATTTTTATTGGCATTATTGCATGGCTTTTATGTCATTCCCGCTTTTGCGGCGTTGTTGCATAGCTCAGCTTTTCCATTGTCACCTCGCGACTTGATCGCGGGGTCCAGTTAAAAATACTAAGAATTTTAGTATTTTTAGTTGTTTTTATGGATACCGTGGTCAAGCCACGGTATGACATCGAGCAGGTTTTTCGAGCCATGCAACAAGGCTGCTTTTAGCTAGGAATGACATACTATCATATCTTCATATACTGATAAAATTCTTGGTTATTCTCCCACAACTCACGAACCTTAACAAACAAAAATAAATGAACGGGAAAGCCAAAGAATTTCTCCATTTGCATTCGGGATTTTGCTCCAATCTCTTTAATTTTAGAGCCATTTTTACCGAGTATTATAGTTTTGTAGCTTTCTCTTGATACTACTATAACCTGATTAATCTTTACGGATTTGTCTTTAAGCTCTTCCCATTTTTCGGTTTGTACAGTTAGTTTATATGGGAGTTCTTGCTGCAAATTAAAAAATAATTGCTCTCTTGTGATTTCTGCCGCAATAAAACGCATCGGTAAATCCGTTATATCGTCTTCTGCATAAAGCCAAGGAGAAATTTTTGCCTTACTTGTTATATATTCAAGTAATCCATCAATATTTTTGCCCGATAACGCAGAGATAGGAAAAACTAAACCATCAAGATGATTTCCTGTTAAAAAAGCGTTAATCTCATCCAGATATTTTGACGGAACATCTATTTTGTTCAATAAAAATACCGGCACAATATTAAGTGAACGAAGTTTATCTAAAATATTACGTGTTATATCATCAAACGGCTTTAAACTATCGATAATCAGCATAACTATATCGGCATTATGCAAACTTGACCAGGCACATCTGACCATCGCTTTCTCGAGCGTTCCTTTCGGCTCAAATATTCCAGGCGTATCATATAAAATTACCTGCGTATCCTTTAAAGTAATAATACCGGTAATAATTGACCTAGTAGTTTGAACTTTTGGGGTAACTATTGAAAGCTTCTCACCGATTATTCTATTTAATAAAGTAGACTTCCCGCTATTTGGTCGCCCGATTATACAAACCGAAATTGTTTTTTGGTGCTGCTGCTTATCCATCATAATAACTTAAGCCTATGCAATAAGCTTCTAGCTGCGTCTTTCTCTGCTTCTTTTATCGAGTGACCAGCACCTGTTTGTTCATAATCTTTTACTTTTACAAGAACCGTAAAAATTGATGAATGAGCTACTCCCTCTCTTTTAATGAGTTGATATATGGGTAGATGATGTTCTCTAGCTTGAGCCCATTCTTGTAAAGCAGTTTTGGGGTCATAATCAGTCAAATCTTTAACATTTATAAACTCTGCCCATAATTTCTGAATAATATTATAGGTTGTTTCAATATCGCTATCAAGATATATAGCAGCGATCAAAGCTTCTGTAGTATTTTCTATATTATTAGGATTATCACGCCCACCTGCTACTTCTTCACCATGAGTCATAATTATATAATCTTTTAAAGTAAGCTTAGCCCCAACCATACATATTGTTTCTTTACAAACTAAATATGATCTAATTTTAGCTAAATTCCCTTCATTATAATCTTTAAAACTACTAAATAAAATTTTTGTAATTACTAAATTTAATACTGCATCACCTAAAAATTCCAACCGCTCATAATCTTTATCATCCTTGTACTCATGATGTTGTCTTAAAGACGGGTGACTTAACGCCTCTACTAAAAGCTCTTTATTTTTGAAACTATAACCGAGTAATTTTTCTAAGTCGTTAAATGCTATCATTAAACCTCTGATAAATGTGACGTCGATGTAGACGAGATTTAATTTGGAAAAGAGCAAGGCACTTTGAAGCTTATAACCGCAGCGTAGTTATACTACGTGAGGATTATAAGCGAGAAGTAACGCCGCCAATTTTTCAAATTAAACGAGTATACTAATCCATGCTATAAAGATTCTTGAAAATTCTGTTTAGTCTAACAGACTCAATCCATGGCTTTAACTTTAATATTAGATTAATAACTCCTATATCATTATCCCACCAAGTTATTTTTGTTGAGAACCAAATAAATTGTGCTTTAGCGATAAAATTTTCAAATGGTACAAATCCAAGATTTACTCTACTATCATTTGACTGATCTCTATTATCCCCTAAAAAGAAATATTTTCCTTCAGGTACATAGAAAACATCAGTATTACCGTACCTATCATCAGATATAACACCAAAAACAGGAGCAAGCTTATAAGAAAAATAAGTTCTACCATTTGGCAAAGTCTCTTTAAATTTCAAATATTTTCTTCCCTCTTCGCTTATATAAGTTCCAACTTCCGTGCGTTCTATTTTTTTATCGTTAATATATATTACGTCATCGATCAATTGAATTTTATCGCCGGGTAGCCCTATTAAACGCTTTATATATCTAACACTCATATCGTTAGGAGGACGAAAAACTATAATATCTCCACGCTCAGGTTCACATGCAAATATCCGCCCTTTAAAAAGAGGAATGAAATCAAAGAAAGACAAAGAATAATTACTATAACCATAACTATATTTCGTGGAAAAAACATAATCATTCTCAAGTATAGTTGCTTTCATAGAACCGGTCGGAACGGTAAACGGCTCCATAACAAGTATTCTAATAAGTAAAGCGACGCATATTACAAAAGCAAAAGAACCCCACTCTTGCATTGTAGTTTTAGTATTATTTGATTTTGTGTTATCTGTTTGCATAATATATGTCTTTTTTTATGGATTAATGTCATTCCTGCGAAAGCAGGAATCTAGTAAAATATATAATTATTGTACTAACATTAAGGTTATTTTGTGGATTCCTGCTTTCGCAGGAATGACATCTTAAACGTTCATATAGCACTGGACCTCAAGCCACACTATAACTCTTTATCCTATCCTCAATCTCGCTTCTAAAATGACGTATCAGTCCTTGAATCGGCCAAGCTGCCGCATCACCTAAAGCACAAATAGTATGCCCCTCTATTTCTTTCGTAACGTTAAGGAGTTCGTCTATTTCGGATTTTTTGGCATTACCTTTAACTAGCCGCATCATAACTCGCCACATCCAGCCCGTACCCTCACGGCAAGGAGTACATTGTCCACATGATTCATGCATATAAAATTTACTAAGGCGGGCTATAGCATAAATAATATCAGTAGATTTATCCATAACTATAATACCGCCTGTACCAAGACCGGAACCTGCCGTTCTCAAAGCATCAAAATCCATATCTACTTCACATAATGACTTAGGAAGTAAAGGAACAGAAGAACCACCCGGTATTATTGCTTTAAGATTATCCCAACCGCCTCGAACACCACCGGCATATTTCTCAATCAATTCTTTTAATGGGATTCCCATTGCTTCTTCAACATTGCAAGGCTTGTTAACATGGCCGGATATGCAGAAAACCTTAGTTCCCGTATTGTTAGGTTTACCTATACCAGCAAACCAGCTAGCTCCTTGTCTTAAAATGGTCGGTACTACTGCGATAGACTCAACATTATTTATAGTAGTCGGGCAACCATATAACCCAAAGCCGGCAGGAAAAGGAGGCTTTAAACGAGGCATACCTTTTTTACCCTCTAAGCTTTCAAGCAATGCCGTTTCTTCGCCACAAATATAAGCACCCGCACCGCGATGTAGATAAATATCACAATCAAAGCCTGAACCGCAAGCATTCTTTCCTATTAACCCGTCTTTATAAGCTTCATCTAATGCACGCTGAATATTAGAAGCTTCATTATAAAACTCACCTCTAATATAGATATAACAATTATTCGCTCCTATAGCAAAGCTTGCAAGCAAACAGCCTTCTATCAATTTATGCGGCTCAAACCTTAATATATCACGATCTTTGCATGTGCCAGGCTCAGACTCGTCAGCATTTACTACTAAATAGCAAGGCTTCTCTGAATTTTTGGGCATAAAAGACCATTTCATACCGGTAGAAAATCCGGCACCGCCTCGCCCTCTAAGCCCTGATTTCTTAACCTCTTCAATAATGAAGTCTCTACCTTTATCAAGCAAAGCTTTAGTATTATCCCAATCGCCTCGCTTCTTGCTAGATTTCAAATCATGGCTTTGCTGTCCATGTAGATTAGTAAAAATTTTGTCTTCTTCTTTTAGCATACACTCTCTTAGAAATTACGGTATGTACGTTTATGTCATTCCCGCGGAGGCGGGAATCCAGAAAAAAACATTCGAAAGGCTGGATTCCCGCCTCCGCGGGAATGACATATAACACTCTTTACTTCTTCTTCTCAAACTTTCTATTAGCAAACATTGTAAGTATTGGAGCGGATATAAAAATTGATGAATAAGTACCGGCTATTATCCCAAAAAATACAAGTACGCTAAAACTACGGATCGCCTCACCGCCAAAAAGAATAAGGGCTAAATTGGCAAGTAGCGTAGTAATTACCGTTAAAATAGTTCTTGATAAAGTCTCATTAATACTTAAATTTATAATTTGCGTAATGTCTTTTTTATGGTATTTGCGTAAATTCTCTCTAATCCTATCATATATTACTACTGAATCATTAACAGAATAACCTATAATAGTTAACACTGCGGCAATAGTACTTAAGTTAAAATCAAGTCTAGTCATACTCATAAACCCAAGAGCAAGTATTACATCATGCACTAAAGCGATAAGTATACCCAGACCAAAATACCACTCAAAACGCACCCAAATATACACCATAATCGCTAAGAAAGAGAACAGCATCGCCATAGCTCCTGCTTCTATTAGCTGTCTACCCACCTGCGGACCGACAAAATCTACCTTACGATATTCAAATTTATATGGAAAATTATTTTGCAAAGATGCTTTAATTAGCTCAATATTTTTCATGAGATTTTCTTCACTACTACTGCCGAATCTAATTGATAGATCACGCTCACTACCGAAATTTTGTAAGACCACCTCACCTATTCCAAGTTCGCCTAGAACCCCTCGCATTTTTGGCAAATCAGGAGCTTGATCAAGCCTTACTTCAATAACTATACCGCCGGCAAAATCAATACCGAAATCAAATTTATATATACCGATCCAAATAAAGCTAATAAGTGATAAAATAATTGAGAAACTGTAACTGACTTTTTTAAAGTTCATAAAATCAAAATCGATTTTATTAGGCAAAAGTCTTAAAGGATAAATTTGCATTATGATATATTTTGTTGAATAAGGATTATATTTGTATTATATAGTAATTTAAAAAAGGTTAAATAAATTTTTTATGTCAGAAGTAGTAGTAAAAGAACAATTAGAACAATATATAAGCAAAATAGAAAGATTAGAACAAGAAAAAGCTGATTTATCGGAGGAAGTCAAAGATATTTTTCAAGATGCTTCTTCGCATGGGTTTGATGTTAAAGCTATGAAATCTATATTGAAACTAAAGAAATTGGATAAAGATAAGCTTGCCGAACAGGACGCTATGCTTGAACTTTATAGAGATACTTTAGGGATTTGAGCGTACGTCATTGTTACGTATACCGGTTCCTAATTGTCATCCCGCGACTTGATCGCGGGATCCAGTTTAAAAATACTAAAATTATTAGTATTTTAAGTTGCATTTGTGGATACCGTGGTCAAGCCACGGTATGACACTCAACATTCTTAAGCTTCTGCTGCTTTTGCTTTAAGTTTTTTAGAAACATGAACGTATCTTTCCTTAATTCTAGCCGACTTACCGCTTCTTTCTCTTAAATAGTAGAGTTTAGCACGACGAACTACCCCGTACTTTACTACATCAATAGAGTGTACTATCGGCGAGTAAATCATAAAGCGTCTCTCAACACCTTCACCGTGACTAATTTTACGGACTAAAAAAGATGAAGTAATACCACGATTTCTTTTAGCGATAACTACACCTTCATAAGCTTGAAATCTTTCTGTTAGCTTTTCCTTACCGTCTTTTTCAATTGATCTATCGATAATTTTAACGGTTACTTTAACTGTATCACCGGCTTCAAAATCAGGGATCTTTTTATTTGCCGTAAGTTTTGAAATATTTTCTTGTTCAAAACTATCAATAATATTCATTTTATTAACTCCATACTATAAATCTTTAAGTAACTCCGGACGGCGTAATTTAGTAATCATAAGAGACTGCTCTCTTTTCCATTCATTAATTAGTTTATGATTACCGGATAATAAAACACTCGGTACAGCTCGATCACGCCAAATTTCAGGTCTTGTATATAGACCGCATTCAAGCCCTCCTTTAAATTCTCCGTCTTCTTCAAAAGACTCGGAAGATAAGGTATTTTGATTTATCAACACCCCAGGAAGTAGCCTAATTAAGCAATCAAGAATGGTAAGAGTAGGTATTTCTCCGCCGGATAAAATGTAGTCACCCACACTAATTTCCATGATATTATACTCTTCAATTACACGTTCGTCAATCCCTTCGTAACGTCCGCATAAGAATATAACATTTACAGCGTCATTCAGAAAGCTTGATACAAGCAAATTTTGCGGCATTCGCCTGTGCTCACGTATTAATATACGCTCCGCAGGCTCTTCCTTAAATTCATCTTGTCTAAAGCTTTCTGAATTTAGCTGTATATCACGTAACATCTCTCTAGCAAAGCTTTGGGTAAAGACGGTGCCGCGAGGTGATGGATAGTAAATTTGAGCATTAGGATTTAAAGATAAAGCATGATCTATGCTACTGCCTAGAACATCAGGACGCATTATAAGCCCGCTACCTCCGCCGTAAGCCTCATCATCAACATTTTTGTGCTTAGTTAGACCGAAATCTCGAATATTTATAACGTCATATGACCAAATATTTTTTTTCAGAGCCTGACCTGCTAAAGAATGCCCTAGAGTCCCAGGGAACATTTCAGGAAAAACAGTTAAGATTGTGGCATGTAATAGAGACATATTTTTAAAATAGTGCCTAGTACCAATTAACGCAATAAAATTATAATTTTATAAAAGATACGAGATTATCTACCTTTATAATCTTCTTTTCTTTGTTTTTTAGCAGCAGCCGCCGCCCCACTCCTAAACGCCTCAGCTTTTCTTACATTATCTTTGTGAGCTTGGTCACTTTGATGTTTGTTAAACCCGCTTTTCTGATTAGCCTGTGCATAACGGTCTTTTATTTTATCTAATCGTCTCATAGCAGCTTTATCTAATGTAACACCAGCCTCTGCTGCTTTCTTCTCTAGGTCTAATGCTGCTTTATGACCTTTTCCTGCTTTCTCAGCTATAACTTGCTTCCCCATAAAATCCACTTTAGAACCCTGCTTCATTGCATCATTATATGGATTTATCTTATTATTTTTAATATCCTTTATTTGTTTTTCTGCTTTCTTTTTATCAAACTTTTCTACCATAACTTTCTCCAATATTTAAGTTAAAAATATACCTATAGTTGCATATCTTTTATTTTAAAGAAAGTTAATAAAGAAAATATATTTATAAGTAATCAAAAATTAACT
>DYDV01000005.1 GCA_020404465.1 Rickettsia endosymbiont of Omalisus fontisbellaquei | reverse complement strand
GATGCTGTCTTTTAATATTCGTAAGATATTTTGATTAAATAGAATGCAGAACATTAAGGCACTCATCGGAATAAATTTTCCGAGTTCGTAATTATGCACAGGCCAAAATGCAGCTCTAAATTTATTTTTAAACGATCGTGATGAGGTACTTAGCATTATAAAGCCCTAAGGACAAAAAAAAAACTTAAGCACTTCAAGATTTTATGAAAAGATATTTCCTCTAAAATTTTAGAGGTGATATACTGCTTGTTACATTCTGAAGGTGCTGAACTTATATAATATATTCAGCCTTTTGTCAAGGATTTAGTATACTCGATTAACTTCAAAAATTAGCGTTGTCGTTCTATAAGTTCGCAGGTAGCCACGTATTATACATACGCTCCACTCCTCGTCTTATGAACTTCTAGCTCTTTTTAAAGTTAATCTTCGTATACTGTTCTTTATTTACTTAGGATATACTCGTGATGCTAGATAGTAATAAACTACAGGAATATTTTGACCTATATAATAATTATACAAAGACACATAAGCTAGGTAATAAATATTTAAAATCCGGTAAAATAGTAATGCAAACAGAGCATTATAGGTTAATATGCTATAAGATGGATTCCCGCCTTCGCGGGAATGACATAGATAGAGGGAATGACAGTAGGACCTTTCTAATCATTCCTTCTATCTTCAACTCACCGGAAATATTTTTTTTAGCTCGGGATAAAAGCTTTATTGAAAATTTGAGAAGTTACGGTGAAGTTTATTTAATAGATTGGCTAGAGGTTAAAGAACCTAAATATTTACTAGACGACTATGTGCATAAAATAATTGAAGTAATAGATAGTTTGAAAATTAAAGACATTAATTTAATAGGTCATTGCATCGGCGGTAACCTTGCGATAGCTACAAAAATAATAGTGCCTAAAAAAGTTGAAACCTTGACTTTACTTACTTGTCCGTGGGATTTTTCTCATTTTTTTTATATAAGGATGCTACACAAATATTTAAAACTAGATTACTATGTAGAAAACTTGCCGATGATTCCTAAAATTCATATTCAAATTTTATTTTTTCTTTTATTTCCTGATTATTTCAATGCCAAATTAAATAAATTTTTCTCTATAACTTCTGATAAAGAGCAAGAATTAGCATTTAGAATAGAAACTTGGCTTATGTCAGGCAATAATATATCTAAGGGGGTTTATAATCAAATTATGCAAAACATATTAGATGAAAATATGTTTATGAATCTTAAATGGAAAATCGATAATTTTATTATTGATCCGAGCTTAATTGATTGTCCTGTATATATAGTAGTATCGGAAGATGATCAAATAGTGCCTAAATCTTCTATTTTACCTTTGCAAAAGTTACTGAAAAATTCTAAACTTATAGAAGTAAAAGGCGGACATATTAGTTATTTGATAAATGATAAACTAATAGATTTATTTAAGGAGTATGAGTGTTAATGCTATGGCTCAAAAATTTAAACCCGATGTCATTCCTGCTTTCGCATATGGTGGTCAACTTAAGGAAAATGTCACCCCGTGGCTTGACCACGGGGTCCAGAAATATAACTTAAAATACTAATATTTTAGTATTTGAAACTGGATCCCGCGATCAAGTCGCGGGATGACAAAGGGAGAATTGATCCACGCAACAACGCCTCCTCGCAATGACAATATAGTATCCACGCAAAAAAGCTTTTGATGCTTGCTAAACTTTTTTATATTTTTAATTTTATTTAAGGAGTACACACATTATGATAAAACCGGTTTATATAACTTATGCAAAAAGGACAGCTTTCGGCTCGTTTATGGGTAGCCTTAGTACAATCCCTGCACCTATGCTTGCTGCTCATTTAATAAAAGATATGATACAAAACAGCAAAATCGATCCAGTGATAGTAAATGAAGTAATACTTGGGCAGGTAATAACAGGCGGTAGCGGGCAGAATCCGGCAAGGCAAACTCTGATTCATGCAGGAATACCAAAAGAAGTGCCGGGCTATACGATTAATAAAGTATGCGGCTCAGGTCTTAAAAGCGTAGCACTTGCAGCTAATTCAATTATGACAGGCGATAATGAAATAGTTATAGCAGGGGGGCAGGAGAACATGTCTCTCGGTATGCACGGTAGCTATATCAGAGCAGGAGCTAAATTCGGCGATACTAAAATGGTTGATCTAATGCAGTATGACGGGTTAACCGATGTATTTTCAGGAGTATTTATGGGTATTACTGCTGAAAATATTTCCAAACAGTTTAATATTGCTAGAGAAGAGCAAGATGAATTTGCTTTAAGTTCTCACAAGAAAGCAGCTAAAGCACAGCTAGCCGGAATTTTTAAAGATGAAATTTTACCTATTGAAGTAACGATGAAAAAAACTACTAGCTTATTTGATCATGATGAAACGGTGAGACCTGATACCAGCCTTGAAATTCTAGGAAAATTACGTCCTGCTTTCGATAAAAACGGTGTAGTTACGGCTGGTAACGCTTCCTCTATTAATGACGGTGCGGCATGCCTTACGGTAGTTTCCGAAGAAGCTTTGAAAAAGCATAATTTAACGCCGCTAGCTCGTATTGTTTCTTACGCCTCAGCCGGTGTTGATCCAAATATTATGGGGACTGCTCCTGTTCCTGCATCGAAAAAAGCTTTAAGTAAAGCAGGTTGGAGCGTGAACGATCTTGATGTTATCGAGGTTAATGAGGCATTTGCCGCCCAAAGTATTTATGTTAACCGTGAAATGAAATGGGATATGGATAAGGTCAACATTAACGGCGGAGCAATAGCAATCGGTCATCCGATCGGGGCAAGCGGCGGGCGTGTGCTTATTACCTTAATACACAGCTTGCGAAGAACCAAAGCTAAAAAAGGCTTAGTTACTTTATGTATCGGCGGCGGTATGGGTATGGCTATGTGTGTTGAAACGGTTTAAAGACAAATAATTAAAAAAAATGCTAAAAATTAGCATTTTTAACTGGATTGCTTCGTCAATTACTTCGTAATTTCCTCGCAATGACGGATACTTTCGGAAATATCTATAGTTATTGAGCAATGCCAATTATGAAAGTAATTTGCTATTGGCAGTAACTATAGTTCATTGTAATATATATCTGATTTAATATCACTACAACCTAATAATGCATCATTACAGTGCGTTATTGTACTTATAAACTCATGGAATGCAGAAGAGTTAGAGAATGCCTCCGGTTCATAACTCTCCCAATAATTTTCTGCTTCTTCTATATTATTACAAACACGCTTTAGCTTGTGACCGAAATATTTAGGAATATTCCCCAAATTTTTTGCCCAACTCCATACCATAAAATAGCTAGGATTGAAATCAGTAGGATCTATAAGCGGAGTTAATTTAAAATACTTCAATATATTAGCAAAGTTACGTATGAGCTTATGAGATGCTAACGCTTCATTAGGTACGTAATGCTCATCATTGAATCTATGAAATACTTTTAATCTTTTTAGGCATATTGGTATCTCTTTGGCAAGTTCCATATAACGAGAAGATGGAAATTGTGTATTATAAAAGGCACAAGTCTGATTGCCTTGAAGCCATTCGAGATCATTATTTACTATTTGTGCATCTTCAATTGGATGTGCGTCATTACCTTCAATTAAACAAGAGAATATATAGCTTAAGGCAGCTAGTTGCATGCTTGGTGACCATTTTATAGGATTCCAAGAAGACCAAATGCTAGATACTACATATTTAATAATTTCTTTATTATTTTGCATTTTATTATATCCTGTTTTGGTTAAGGAAATACAGCTTCAACCATTAAGCTCTTGACACCAAATTTTGCAAGATTTGCTTATACTCACGTATTAATATACGCTCCGTTAAGCTCACTTTTAAATTTAGTGTCAATACCATAATGCTTTTTGCTGTATATTAAATGAATTTATAAAAGATACTAAAATTTTATTAAAAATCATTAATAATTTGGTGATAATTGTGTGAATTATACACAAACTATAAAGCTATAAATAGTAACATTAAAAAGTTGTTTACTTCTTCTAGTTTCATACTTAGGATATTTCTATTTTAAGTTATGAACTTTTCTTTATGTACAACCAATCTAATGAACAAATCAAATCTATCCTCGATGTATGGAAGATTATTGAAGTACTGAGTCCCAATAAAAACGAAAATTTAAATAGATATTTTGAAATTATTAGAAGTAATACAGATACAAAAGGTAATTTTAGTTGTAAGATTGATAAGAAAGAAACGCTTTTTTTCTTGAAAGATGCTCCGTTTGAAAAACTGGACAAAACAAAACTCGGTATTGACCTTGAAAAAAACGAAGTAGCAGTTCATTGGCATATTTATCTAGGTTATTTAAAATGGTCGGAAGCTGAACTTGATATTTTAAAGAAAGTCCAAAATATAACTGAGTTAGATCAAGAGTTCTTAAATGATTATAATAACCATCAAGACCGGCAAGAACAACCGACAATAACGCCTATTGCCGGCTTAACTATAGATGAAAACGGCAAATATATTGAATATTCGATGGTTATCTCTACTGCCGCTTATGCTCTTGGTAGAATCATGAGAGATGATTTTCAAGGAAAAGAATTAAAAGGTTTAGCAAATTTTGTAGATAATAATAACAGCCTAATAGAGGAAGTATTTTCAGAAAGCGAGAGAATATATTTTAAAGATAAACAACGAGATTCTTTAGCTAAAACTCTAGATTTAAAATTGATTAATCTCATGATTGATCTTTTAGTGCAGAAGTTAGAAATTGATGAAAAATATGTATTTAACCGTACTGAAATATGCGTAAGGAGAATTACCTCACATAAAAAGAAAAAAGATAAACAGGTAATTTACAATTTTACTGCTCCTTCCTTGGAAATGTTTAATAGTTTTTTTCTAAGACCGTTAGATTTTGTACGAAGTAATATAGAAAAATTTGAGCCGACATCAGCAATTGCTAAATATCTCGGTAAAGAAGATAAGCCGAATTCCATAGATGTTTTAAAGCATCAAGAAAGTCTACAAGAACTGTTATCTTCATTTATGATGCAACCGGCGCGCTGGTGTTCATCGCCGAATCACTCTCTTGCGGCCTTGCAAGCTGCTGCGATTAATTTGATATTGCCCTCTTTTTCAGGAAAGCTTTTTGCCGTTAACGGTCCGCCCGGTACAGGTAAAACTACTATAGTTTTTGACCTTATAGCAAATATCTATGTAGATCGTGCTTCATATTTAGCAACTTTAGAAGATCCTAAGGACGGGTTTCAAAATAAAAAATCTTCCTTACACACACCGAATTTTGATTATCATGTTAATTCTTTAAAACCGGAACTACAAACTTACGGTATGGTTGTTGCCTCATCTAATAACAATGCCGTTGAAAATATCTCTAATGAAATATCGCTATATAGTAAAATAGATAAGCTATATCATAAGGATTTAAGTTATTTTAAACAACTTTTACGGGAGAACGAAAAAGAGAAAGATTGGGGTATATTTGCTGCAGCACTCGGTAATCATGGAAATAAAAAGAAATTTGCAAATAAGTTTTGGAAATATAAAGATGAAGAAGAAAACGATGATAAGGATGATAAGAATGATGAAAATCATACAATGCTGCAATATCTTAACCTGCTAGTTAATAATAAATGTAAGGATAAAGCTCCTGAGCATTTTAAACCGCAATATTGTAATTCTATTGATGAACTTAATAATGAATGGAAAAAAGCGTGTGCCGATTTTAACAATTTATACAGTGAAATTTATAAAATTTATGAGAATATTGAATCAATTATTGAACTTAATAAAAGGAAAAGAGAGTTAATTAAGGAAGAAGACTTAGGAGCGATATATGCAGAAAAAAAAGAAGAGCAAAGAGAGTTAGAATTAGAGCTTGATTATAAAAGCTCTAAAATACTTGAGATTGATTGTGAACTAAAATTATTAAATTTTGGTTTTTTTGAAAAAATTCATGCATTTTTTCAAACCGCAAAATACAATTCTTTCTACGAGAAAAAACGGGATTTAATTAGGCTAAAAAATAAATATTCAGAAGAAGTTGACCGAACAAAAACTAATATTAAGAATATTAAAGCTGAAATGGAGAAAATTGAAGCTTCTGTGGAAGAAATAAAAGAGCTTAACGAAGATATAAGCTTGGCTATCGTAAGCTTAAAAGATAGAAATTTTAATGTTAAAAATTTTGAAGAAGATTTATTTTGGAAAAATTGGCAAGAAAATTTTGAAGATTTAAATAAAGTTACTCCTTATTTTGATAAAGAATTTGAAAAATTGAGATCAAAGTTATTCATAAGCGCCGTAAGATTACACGAGATATTTATAAATGCCAACGCCGATAATTTTTGGCATAGTCTGAAGTATTTCTTTGATATGGCAATGCATTCGTCGGGTGATCCTAAGATAAACAAGATTGCTTGGCAAAATTTCTTTATGGTTGTACCTGTGGTGTCTACAACTTTCCACTCATTTGATAGAATGTTTGCAACATCTGAACATAATGAAATTCCTTGGTTATTTATTGATGAAGCAGGGCAGATACCGCCGCAATATGCGGCAAGTGCTATTTACAAATCAAAAAAAGTCGTAGTAGTCGGCGATCCGCTGCAAACAGAGCCTATTTCTATATTAAAGCAAGATTTAATCAAAAAACTATGTGAAAATTTTAAGATTTCATATCCTGACTGGTCACCTTCAGAAGTTTCATTACAAAATTTAGCCGATCGAAATTCTTTATATCAAACAAAAATAGATAATGTTACGGTTGGTTTTCCTTTGTTAGTTCATAGAAGATGCCTAGATCCAATGTTTAAAATATGTAACAAAATAGCTTACGGTGACAAAATGATTTTTGCTACCTCCGGCTCTAAATCTGATATTAGAACTATTTTAGGTACTTCACAATGGATAGATATAAAAGATAATAAGGTTCAACGTTATAAATATGAATCGGAAGCCGAATTCCAAAAATTACTAGAGCTATTAAAACAAGTATTAAAAGAGAAAAATGGAGATGTTTTGCTCAAACAAATTTACATTATTACAATGTATAAAGATTACAGCGAATCTATTCGTAAAAAATTGAATGAAATATATGACGATTCAAGATTTGAGAAGATAGTTAAAGAATTTGGATATAAAAATATCGGCACTATTCATGCATTTCAAGGCAAAGAAAACGATACGGTAATAATACTACTGGGAGCTCAGCATCCTCTTGATAAAGGTGCAAGGACTATAATGACAAAAAAACCGAACGTTTTAAACGTCGGTATTAGTAGAGCTAAAAATAACCTTTATATTATCGGTAATTCTGAAATTTGGCTAAAGCATAAACATATGAAAAAAATATATAATATGCTTGGTGATAAAAAATGATATATATACTCGGTCAATTTCAAAAATTGGCTACGTCATCCTACAAGGACGAGGGTACTCACGTATTAAATATACGCTCCGTTCCTCGTCTTGCGGATTCCTTGCTCTTTTTGAAATTGACCTTCGCCTACCAATTCTTCATTTTCTTTGAGTATATATATTCGGCTAATTTAAACTACACTTTAAATTAACCGCGACTAACTTAAAGTATAGTTTAATTTAGCCAAAACAATAATATCTCAATTGACTTTTTTGAAGTTATATATAGAATCATAACCTGAATGGCAAAATGCTATTTTGGGGCTTAGAAACCTCTTGCAATATGGTGTGTGCATCAGCCATTATGTGGTGCAATCCTCAGCATTTATGGTTGGGGATGGCAATAGACATGTCCAGAGCTTAAGGGGTACTTTGAGCTTAAAATCTATTGTGAACTGTTATTGCGGTTTTTCTAACTCCCCAACCACCATAAAATATTTTGTGGTGGTTAGAACTTAAAAATCTAAGTTTAATTAAACGGGGCAAATCAAAATGACTTCTACTAAAAAAATAATAATCTTTCTAACACCACTCTCAAATTCTGAAAATCGTAAACGTCGCAACGAACTTCTTAATTCGTATTGTCGGCAAAATAATTTTACTATATTAAAAATCCTAGAAAAAAGCTCGTTTGATCATGCTATTTTACGAGAACTGATTAGTTAAATCGTACACGAGCCTAAAGGAACCATTACTGCTTTTATTGAAGATAAATTATTAAACACTCCAAATAGTATAGTCCTATTTTCAGTAATTGGGACTTTATATCTACTTGGATTAATTAAAACGGAAATATATATAAAATCTTATACTGAGTTAAAACTTTGTGGATCAATACTTGACGATTTTTTAAGTATTGCGACCTTTAATCTTAATTTTTATATTCCAGGATAAATTATAGTGTGCTAAGATAGTGCTTTTAAAAATAAGTGATTATCAGTGTCAAAATTTTCATTTAATATTCATCATAGCCATAAAAAAGCTAGAAGCGGTGTTATCACAACTGCACACGGGGAGATTCGTACTCCCGCTTTTATGCCAGTCGGGACTAGAGGGACGGTTAAGGCAATGCTGCCTGAATCGGTAGCCGAAACCGGAGCGGATATATTACTCGGCAATACTTATCACTTAATGCTTCAGCCAAGTGCTGAACGTATAGCGCGCCTTGGCGGTCTACATAAATTTATGAATTGGGATAAGCCTATACTAACCGATTCCGGCGGTTTTCAGGTAATGTCGCTATCGAAGTTACGCAAGATAACCGAAGAGGGAGTAAGCTTTAGCTCTCATATTAACGGTGATAAATATATGTTAACTCCTGAGCGTTCTACGGAAATACAATATCTGCTCGGTAGCACGATCACTATGGCTTTTGATGAATGTACGCCTTACCCTGCAACTTTTGAGGAAGCAAAAACTTCTATGCAGCTTACGACTAGATGGGCGAATAGGTCGCGTAATGCTTTTGTTAAACGAGATGGTTATGCACAATTCGGTATTATTCAAGGTAGTATTTACGAAGAATTACGTGAGCAGTCAGCTAAAGATTTAGTAGAACTTGATTTTGAGGGCTATGCTATAGGCGGGCTTGCAGTAGGCGAAGGGCAGGAGCTTATGTTTAAAGTACTTGATTATGCACCTGATTTTCTGCCGCAAAATAAGCCACGCTATTTAATGGGAGTCGGTAAGCCCGCTGATATTATCGGGGCTGTACGTCGAGGTATAGATATGTTTGATTGTGTAATACCGACACGCTCAGGTCGCAACGGTCAGGCTTTTACCAAATACGGTACGGTAAATATTCGCAATAGCAAATATGCTGATGATAACGAGCCTCTAGAACATGATTGTCCATGTCCTGCTTGTAAAAACTATAGCAAAGCATATTTGCATCATTTAGTTAGAATCGGTGAAATACTTGGAGCAATGTTAATGACATGGCATAATCTAACATATTTTCAAAACCTCATGAGCCGTATCAGGGAGTATATCAAACTAGGTAAAGATTTTGATTTTGATTCTTAAATTGACTAATTATAAAACATGTACTATTATATGTACATGTACTTAAATATGTCATATTATGGAAGCAATATCTTACACTAAAGCAAGAAATAATTTTGCAGATATCATGGAAAAAGTTTGTGCCGATCATACTTCAGTGGTGGTAACTAGACAAAAAGAAAAATCGGTGGTTATTATGTCGCTTGAAGATTATAATGCTATGGAAGAAACTTTATACTTATTAAAAAGCCCTAAAAATGCTGAAAGACTAAAACGAGCAATTAATGATTTTGAAGCAAATAAAAATTTTAAAACAGTCTCTTTATAATGGAAATATCATTTCATATTGATGCATGGGCAGATTATTTGTACTTTCAAAAAAACGAT
The DNA here is from genome assembly GCA_020404465.1 of Rickettsia endosymbiont of Omalisus fontisbellaquei. GTDB lineage: Bacteria > Pseudomonadota > Alphaproteobacteria > Rickettsiales > Rickettsiaceae > Rickettsia. The sequence continues at coordinate 14,075 of DYDV01000005.1, read as the reverse complement.
ACAAAAATTCTAGAAAAAATAAATGAGCTAATTAAGGATATTGCACGTTCTCCCTTTACGGGAATCGGTAAACCTGAAGGCTTAAAGTACAATTTATCAAGCTATTGGTCTCGCCGAATTAACCATGAACATAGGCTAATATATACCATTAAAGGTAAAACCGTTTATATATTACAATGTAGATATCATTATTAAATCCGAATTTTAAATAAAAGTATGAACTACTAATGCAAAATATTGATTTAATATCTGAAGAGGAAGCAAAAAAATTACTAGAAGAACTCACCTGTAAAATAGCAGCGTATAATCATGCTTATTATATAGAAGATAATCCTTTAGTTTCTGATAGCGAGTATGATCAGCTATTTAATATCAATCTCAAGTTAGAGCAAAAATTTCCTCATTTAGTTTTAGAAAATAGTCCTAGCAAGAAAGTAGGGGCTAAAATAGCAAATAAGTTTGCTAAAGTTACGCATCAAGTACCTATGCTATCTCTTAGTAATGCTTTTGACGAGCAAGATGTAAGAGATTTTGTAGACCGCATTAAAAATTTCTTACGTCTCGATGAATTTACTCCTATCTTTTGTGAGCCTAAAATAGATGGTTTATCTTTCTCTGCTATCTATAAAAACGGGTTACTTACAACAGGGGCTACAAGGGGTGATGGATATGTCGGTGAGGATATAACGGCAAATATAAAAACAATCAAAAATTTTCCTCATAAAATAGATAATGCTCCAGAGTTTTTAGAAGTACGAGGGGAAATTTATATTGAAAAACAAGATTTCTTAAACCTAAATAAAGAACAAGAAGAGCAGGGCAGAGATAAATTTGCTAATCCCCGTAATGCGGCTGCCGGTTCGCTTCGTCAGCTTGATGCTTCTATTACGGCTCAAAGACCACTCAAATATTTTGTATATTCAGGAGGAGCAACTGAGCAGAGTCTTGCTTCTTCGCAAGATCAACTACTTACAAAATTAAAAGAATTTGGCTTTAGCGTTAATGAAATATCTAAGCTTGCGAGTTCTGAAGAAGAAATTTTTGCCTTTTATGAATATCTCAAAACAAATAGAGAAAATTTACCTTATGAAATTGATGGGGTGGTATATAAGCTAAATGATTTTGCACTGCAAAATAGAATGGGATTTATAGCTCGTTCTCCAAGGTTTGCTACTGCTCATAAATTCCCTGCTATAATAGGGCAAACTAAGCTGCTTTCTATTACGGTGCAGGTTGGTAGAACCGGTACATTAACACCAGTAGCGGAGCTTGAACCTATAGAAATAGGCGGAGTAACCGTTAGCAGGGCAACACTACATAATTACCAAGAAATTGCACGAAAAGACGTACGGATTGGTGATTATGTATTTTTGCAGCGTGCCGGTGACGTAATTCCTAAAATCACGGGAGTTGATATAGGGAAGCGTTCCAATGATACAACAGCATTTGATCTGCCTTTAGTTTGTCCGTCATGCAATTCTAAGCTGCACTATGTTCCTGAAGATATTATTATACGCTGTGATAACGGTCTTAACTGCCCTGCTCAGAATTATGAGCGTATCCGCCATTTTGTATCAAAAAACGCTATGGATATTGAGGGACTGGGGCGTAAGCAAGTTGAGTTTTTAATAGATAAAGGGTTAATTAACAATCCTTTAGATATATTCTTTTTAAAAGAAAAAAATGAAGCTAGTTTAACTAAATTGGAAAATATGGATGGGTGGGGTAAGAAATCAGTAGAAAATCTTTTTCAAAATATAGAGAAATCAAAGAACGTTAGCTTGCCAAGATTTATATATGCTTTAGGTATCAGGCATATAGGTGAGCAGAACGCTAAATTGCTTGCTAGAGAATTTGGCAGCTATGCTAATTTTATAGCTCAAATGGAATTGCTTAGCAAAAACGATTCGGATATCTATCAAAAACTAAACGATTTAGAGGGTATCGGTGATAAGATTCTAGTAGATATTATTGATTTTTTTGACATTAGAGAAAATACCTCGCTTATCAAAAAACTTGGTGAAGTATTAAATATCGAAGATTATAAAGAGACTAGAGAACAAAGTAGTTTAACGGGCAAGATAGTAGTATTTACCGGTAGTTTACCGACGATATCTAGAGCAGAAGCAAAAGCAACGGCTGAAAAGCTTGGAGCTAAAGTTGCAGCTAGCGTATCATCAAACACGGATTTAGTAGTAGCAGGCATCGACGCGGGCAGTAAACTTAAAAAAGCTAAAGAGCTTAATATTAAAATTATTGATGAAGAAGAATGGCTTACGCTTATAAAAAATGCTTAGAAAAAGCAGCTATTGCATTTTTTGCAACAGTTCAAATAGAAGGAAAAAAGAGTGTAGAAAGACAAATAGAATATTATAATTTAGATGCTATAATATTAGTAGGATATAGGGTAAATTCTATGTCATTTCTAGCTAAAAGTGGCCCTGTTGTATGGCTCGTTTTATGTCATTCCCGCGGAAGCGGGAATCCATTATTAATAATAAGCGTAAGTGCAGTTAATTTTTATAACCGATTATTGAGTTTATTTAATTTTTTTCTGGATTCCCGCTTCCGCGGGAATGACATAGAGCCATGCGGGTGAGTCGGCCATAGAAGTGAAATTTATGATTAATTTAAAATGAACTACCGTCATATTTATCATGCAGGCAATTTTGCCGATATAGTCAAACATTTAGTGCTTATTGCGGTTTTAGAACAGTTTAAGAAAAAAGATAAACCTTTTACGGTTTTAGATGCTTTCGCAGGTCTAGGTCTTTACGATTTAAACTCGGAGGCGGCTTCTAAAACTCTAGAAAGCGATACAGGCATTAATAAGCTACTGCAAGCTACTGATCCTATTCCTCAGTTCTTACAAACTTTCTTAAATATAGTAAACCTAGCAGGTCTTAATCATTATCCAGGTTCACCTTTTATAATTAAACAATTATTAAGACCAAATGATCGCTTAATTGCTTGCGAGCTTCATCCAAGCGATTACTTGAGTTTAAAAAAACTATTACCGAATAATACGCATAATGTAGATGCTTATAATGCTATTAAAGCTTTTCTACCGTTTAAAGAGAATAGAGGATTAATTTTTCTTGATCCGCCTTTTGAAGTCAAAAACGAGTTTCAAAAATTACTTGAAGCACTCAAAAAAACTAAGTTACGAATTCTTAATAATACTGTCTTAATTTGGTATCCTATAAAAGATTTATCTTTAGTCCGTGATTTTTACCACAATTATAAGAATATCGGATTTAAAGAAACTATGATTATTGAATATGAGCTTTTATATAGTGATAAAAATATGGTAAAGTGTGGGTTAATGTTAATTAATCCTCCAAACATTAGAGGAGAATTAGAAAAATTAACTGATTATTTAAGCAATATTTTAAACTTAAAATTTATGTATACTCGCTGAATTTGAAAAATTGGCTTCGTTATTTTTTGCTTTTAATCCTCACGTACTAGTATGTACGCTGCGGTTAAAAGCTTCAAAACGCCTTGCTCTTTTCCAAATTGAGCTTCGTATATCAACTCTTCATTTCACAGGAGTATATTTACTTTTAATGTCTTTCCGAAAATATATCTTTTTACTGTTTATAGTTTTTCTTGTTCAAGGTTGTAGCAGTATTAAAGAATCTAACAATACTACTTTACTTTCTAAGACTTCATCTCAATTAAAGCAAAAATATAAAATCAGCCATGCAGATTTAGTAGTACAGTATGATTTAACAAATAAAAATAGCAAATGTATATATGCAAAAAACTTAGGTCTGATAATTAATAATCCTAAACAAAACAAGATTTTTTTACAAAAATTTCATAATAAAAACCCAGCAGAATTTAATAAATCAGCCGAAATAAAAATAGCTGATATAAAGGAAGTTGTAACAAAACTAAATTCAAAATATAAGTTTCTCTCTAAACCGGAAGCTAGTTATTTTGCAAAAAAACAAACTCATAGGAATAGTATATCAGAACTAACCAAGCTTGATAAAATAATTAGCACGATCCCGCTGATGTTGCCGGAATATGAGCCGAAAATTACTAGCCATTATGGTACTAGAAAAAGCCCTCATAAAAAGAAAAGAAAAAAGAAATGTTTCCATAGCGGTATTGACCTGCAAGCTAAAAAAGCAGCACCGATATATGCGGCAGCAAGCGGAATCGTTATAAAAGCAGCAAGAGCTTCTGATTACGGAAACTTTATCGAGATTAAGCATTCGCGCAAATTTGTTACGAAATATGCTCATTTAAAGGAAATGTCTGTTAAAGAAGGAAGCAAAATTAAGAGAGGTCAATTTATCGGTATACAAGGAAGAACCGGTAATGCAACAGGTGAACATTTGCATTTTGAAATTCTACTAGACAATAAAGCAATCAATCCGTTTGACTTTATTTTTAACTGCCGTAAATGTTAAATTATGATTAAACTTTTATATCCTAAATTTTGGCAGAGGCGAAATATTATAGCTTATTTGCTTTTGCCGATAAGCTTGATATATCAATTTTTAGGTTATTTACGAGCTGGTTTAGCACGTCCTATTATGTTGCCTGCTAAAGTTATTTGCGTCGGTAATTGTAGCGTAGGAGGTACGGGCAAGACGCAAATAGTAATATATCTAGCCAAATTACTAAAAGCTAAAAAAGTAAGTTTTGTAATAGTAACTAAGGGTTACGGTAGCAAGCTTAAAAACGCAACTATTGTAAATGCAAGCCATACTGTTTTAGATGTAGGAGATGAATCTATAATTCTTGCAAAATACGGTGCAGTTATTGCTACCAAAAATATTAAACAAATCCAGCCGTTAATTAACAAGCTTAAACCTGATGTAATTATAGTTGACGATTTTTTACAAAACCCTCATTTTCATAAAGATTTTACTATAGTTTCAGTAGATGGCCAAAGGCTTTTCGGTAACGGCTTTCTAATTCCTGCCGGTCCTTTAAGACAATATCCGAATAAAGTCCTTGATGCTGCTGATTTAATTTTTTTAGTCAGTAGCCACCAAGATAAAATACCGAATATTTTAACTCCTTATATTGATAAATTAATAAATACTCAAATAGTTCCTTCAAGTGATGTAGACAAAACTAAAAATTATTTTGCTTTTAGCGGCATCGGTAATCCTGAGCGTTTCTTTTCAACTTTAGAAAATTATGGACTGAATATAACAGGTTACAAAATTTTTCCTGATCATTATAATTATTTACAAGCAGATTTAGAAAATTTATATTCATTAGCTAAAGAGCATAATGCTACCTTAATTACTACAAGAAAAGACTATGTTAAGCTTAATGATTCAAATGATGAGATCATATGCTTGGATGTAGAGCTATCTATCAACAATTCTGATTTATTGAATGAAAAAATTTTTAAAAAAGCTTAGATATTTAATTGAGTATTTTATCGTTGTTATATTCCTTAAAATAATAGAAATATTCGGTATAGATAAAGCGGCGGATATTTGTAGTTTTATAGCTCGAAAAGTAGGTATATTATTTGCCGTTAATAAAATTGCTAGGCGAAATATTAAAGCAGTATTCGGCGATATGTTTGATACCGAAAAAACCGTAAATCAAACTTGGGACAATTTCGGCAGATTCATCGGTGAAAGTGCGTATGTTAATAAAATGAGCGAAGCCGAGCTAGAGCATAGAGCCGAAATAATCGGCATAGAAAATATTAGAAAGCTTGAAGGGCAACCTTTTTTACTATTTAGCGGTCATTTTGCTAATTGGGATATCGGGCTTAATCTTCTGCATAAATCTTATCCGAAATTTGCCGTGATTTATCGTAAAGCAAATAACCCGTATGTTAATAAGCTAATTAATGAAAGTCGGGCTAGCGATAAATTGAGGCTTATACCGAAAGGTCCTGACGGTAGCAGAGCTTTAGTTAGAGCTATTAAGGAACGTGAGGCTATTGCGATGCTTGTTGATCAAAAAATGAATGACGGGATCGAAGTGCCGTTTTTAGGACGTCCTGCAATGACGGCCAACGCCATCGCTAAAATTGCTTTGCAGTATAAATATCCGATTATACCGTGTCAAATTATCAGAACTAAAGGTAGCTATTTTAAAGTAATAGTTCATCCGCAATTAAAATTTGAGCAAACCGGTGATAATAATGCTGATTGCTATAATATAATGCTTAATATTAACCAAATGCTAGGGGAATGGGTTAAACAAAATCCTTCTCAGTGGCTATGGTTTCACAATAGATGGAAGAAGTGATACTCGATGAACTTCAAAAATTGGCGTCGTCGTTCTACAAGTACTGCGGTACTCACGTATTAAGTATACGTTCCGTTCCTCGTCTTGTGAACTCCTTGCTCTTTTTGAAGTTGATCTTCGTATAATTACTTTATTTCACTTTGGAGTATAGTTGGCTATAGTCCGTAATTTTTCAAGTACCTCTTGAGCGTGGTTTTTAGCATTTACTGATCGCCAAATATGCTGCACAACGCCTTCTTTATCAAGTAAAAACGTAGCTCTATCGATGCCCATATATTTTTTACCGAACATTGATTTTTCCACCCATACCCCTAATTGTTCGCATAAATTTGAATCTGCATCGGACGCTAAGTCAAATCCTAAACCATACTTTTCTTTAAATTTATCGTGAGAATCGAGTTTATCTTTGGATACTCCGATAACTACCGTACTAAGCTTATCGAATTCCGGTTTTAATCTATTAAAATCTTGAGCTTCAATAGTACATCCGGGCGTATCGTCTTTCGGATAAAAATATAACACGGTATATTTTTCTTTTAAATCCGATAATTTAATTATCTTATCTTTACCTATATGCAAAGAAAAATCAGGGACTTTTTTTCCTATTTCTAATGTCATGATATCCTCAAATTTATTTTGTACAATAACTATATATTAAATATGTACTTTTTAAAATTGCTTTTTAAAACTATATTATTTATGATTCTGAGTATATAGTATCTAAATTTAATTTTTATTAACTATTTTCAAAAAGAGGTTTTATGAGAACTATAAGTGAAGCGCTTGAAGAATTACATAAAAATCTTAAAGATTCCGCTAAAATTATTACTTCTGACTTTAATAAAAAATGTCATGAAGCGGCGGATAAATTATCCGTTAAAATTAATGATTTAGAAAAATATGCTAAGGATAGTAAAGACCAATCTTTAGAAACTATAAAAGAGCAACATAAAAATCTAACGGATAGTATGCAAGATTATCAAAAAATCAAGGATGATAAAGTGGAAGAATATAGACAAACTCTTGTAACAAAGCTTGATGATTTAAGTAAAAAAATTGAACAATATAACAATAAACATAAATAATCGGAGAATATAATGAAAAAATTTTTAATAACATTTTGGGCTGCTGCTGCCTTACTATTAACACCTAGCATTTTTGCAGATTCTCCTCCTAAGGATGAAGCTCAAACTGAAGAAACGGTTAGCGGTACAAAAACAATTAACGAAAACTTACAGGAATTAAAAGACAATTTAACAAACTTAGCGCAAACCGGAGCCGATAAATTTAATCAGACCTTAAGCAATACTTATGATCAGATAGCACAAAGCGTTGCAGAGATGAAAGAAAATATTAAGGATCAGAAAGATAAAAAAGGTGAAGAACTGCAAAAATCTACAGATGATATAAAAGCGAAAATAGAAGATTATAAGAAAGCTGGAAGTGAAAAGCAAGAAAAAATACGTCAGCAGCTTGTTGATAAATTAGAAGAGCTAAATAAAAATATTAACGAATATAATAAAGAAAAAGCAAATTCGTGATTATTTAACGTCATTGCGAGAAGGCGTAGACTGCGTGGCAATCTCGTCAAATATCCTGAGATTGCTTCGTCAAAATTTTCAATTTTTCCTCGCAATGACGTTGTATACTTAAAAATCGGTATTATTTATGACTATTACCAAAGAAAAAATTGCAGCTATGTTAAGCTCCAAATTGGGTTTTTCAAATAATTTATGTGAGGAAATAGTTAATACGGTTTTTTCTAACATTTTAGAAACAGCAAAAGAGCAAAAATTAACTTTAAAGAATTTCGGTAGTTTTGAGGTTAAACAAAAAAATCCACGTCCTGGAATAAATTTTCATACTAAATCACCGGTAATTATAGAGTCAAAAAAGAATTTACGTTTTGTTCCTTCTTCCAAATTAAAGGCCCTAGTCAATGAATATGACAAACAATAAATTAATAGGTCTAATAAAAAAATATTATTCTGCTAGTGAAGTAATTGAACGTTTAAATATTGCTTTACATCAATTAAGATATCTCGAAACAAAAATCCCTGATTTATCTAACTATAAAATAAATAATAGGAAATATTATACTGCTAATGATATTGAGCTACTTCAAAAATCTTTGTCTATAAGCCAAGGAGCGAAGCGTATAGAAGCACGTGAGCATACGAGGACTTACAAAGACATTGCAGCCAATTTGGAGGGTTCATCGAGTAGAATCGATATATTACTTACCAACTTCCATAATTTATCTCTTCAAATAAAAAAAATTCTTGCCGATTCCTCAATGACTTGCGTATAGTATTCGCTATATCATTTATTTAAAGGGAGGATGTTATGACAATAAGACAAACGGCAAAGCCTGTAATTATCGGTATATCAACTACTAAGTTAACTGCCGAAGAAAAAGAGTTGCTGCAAAAACATAATCCTTTAGGTATAATTTTATTCCGTCGTAATATTAAAAAACATGCTAACGGTGAGCAGGATAAAGAAGCACTTAAAACCCTTATTGCCGATATAAAAGAAGTATTAGGTGAAAATACTATCATCTCTATAGATCAAGAAGGGGGGAGGGTAAGAAGACTTGTTGAACCGACTTTTTATAAAGCTCCGGCTGCTCAAACTTTTACTAATCCCCAAGAATGTAAGCAAAATTATAGCAAGATAGCGAAAGAGTTAAGAGAAGTAGGCATTAATCTAGATTTTGCTCCAGTAGCGGATTTGATTCACGAAGGAGCAGACAATATAGTTGGAGATAGAAGTTTCGGTTCAGAGCCTGAAGTAGTCGTGCCTTTATGTTTAGCTGCTATAGACGGCTTACAAGAAGAGAAAGTCGGGGCTTGTATCAAACATATTCCGGGTCATGGTAGAGCTAAAGTAGATAGCCATATAGGGTTACCCATTGTTGATACTAGCTTAAAAGAACTAGAGGATACAGACTTTAAAGTATTTAAGGAGCTGGCGAAACATGATAATATTAAGCTTGCTATGACGGCACATATAATTTACAAAGCTCTTGACCCTCATAACCCTGCGACTCTATCCAAAATAGTTGTCGATTATATTAAAAATAATATTGGTTTTAAAGGGCTTATTATTTCTGATGCAATAGATATGAAAGCTTTAAGCGGTAGTATGGCAGATATTACCAAACGAGTTTTAGATGCAGGAGTAGATATAGTGCTTGAATGTACCGGAGAATTTGACAAAATGTCTGAAGTTTTAGATAGTGTTTCAGAAGGTTCTATAGATAAATTTTCTGACCTGTTTGCGTAATGCTGTGTTCATTTAATGTCATACCGCGGCTTGACCGCGGTATCTTAAGACGCAGTCTGTGATGCAAGATCCCGTGATCAAGTCACGGGATGACAACGGAACTACATTAATCTAAGTTAAAATTAATTAAACAATTATATTGAAAAAATTTATTTTTACTATTAATCTGTTTTTTAATTTTTAGTTAAAGAATTAATTTTATAAATTACTTGAATAGTATTATGAACAGTCTTGTAGATTCAAGTTCTAAAAGCTATAGGTAATATTTACTAAAAATAGAGATATGTAGAATTTTAGGTAGCAGGAGGGGATTTGATTTGTGATATTATTAATCTGCTTAAAGAAGATTTAAATAAAGCAGAGATAGAAAATGAGATATATATGCGTCTTAAAGAACCGTACTCTGTTTTAAAAAAGATGAAAAGGAAAGAAGTGCCGATTGATGCACTGAAAGACTTAATTGCATGTAGGATTATAGTTAAATCTAAAGGTCTATGCTACAATGCTTTGGACGTAGTTAAGAATTCTCCGCATTTAGCTTGGCTGTACACCAAAGATTATATCAATAGACCAAAAAGCAACGGCTATCAGTCTCTCCATAATATAATGCAGCTTTTACACTCTAAACGTAATTTTGAAATACAAATAAGAAGCGAGGATATGCACAAAGATGCCGAGCTTGGTAGAGCGGCTCATTTAAATTACAAAGAAGAACAAGATCGTCACTTGAAAAAAGTTTTTGACGTTACTAACGACACGGTACTTTCTAAAGCACGTCAAATGGTGAAACAATTTGAAGGATTAGAAGAGCAAATTGTAGAATATGAAAAAGAAATTATGCGTATTTGGCATACCAAATATGATGAAATGCTAAAATGGGAAAATGCAGCTGAAATGCTAATATTTAATGAAGAGTAGGGGGATACAAGTCTCGTCATTGCGAGCAGGCATTGTCGGTGTGGATCGGTTTTCTTCCGTCATTGCGAGGAGCGAAGCGACGTGGCAATCTTGTCAAGCATCCTGAGATTGCTTCGTCAATTACTTCGTAATTTTCCTCGCAATGACGATCTGTATGTCACGACATAACGCCATTGTGATAAAAATATTACATTACTTAAAACTTTATAAAAAAACTACGGCGAAGCTTGTAATTATATACAATATATAGTATGCTCAGCCCGTAGTTTAGAAACTATTAAAACAAAATATTAGGTTAATTCCCTTGTCAAATATAGGATATCTTGCCTATTTTGATTATAATTGTTTTAATGCTAGGTACTAAATATTTTAACTTAAACATAGGAAAAAAAATATGGCTCAAAAACCAAATTTTCTAAAAAAATTAACATCAGGGGTACTGATGGGAGCTTCTACAGCTGCTTTAATTGCTGGCGTTTCAAGCTCAGCTATGGGTGCTGCTACTAATTATGTAGTAACTGGTGCTGCTCAATTTACTACGGGTGCAAATATGGGTGGTGTTGCGGTTCCTGGTAATAGCCTTACATCATTACAGTATAATTCAGCAGCTGGTACTACGGTTAATGTGGATGTTGCAGGTATAACTATACAAGCTATTGATACTGATCAAGGAAATGCAGCTCAAATCGCCGGTTTGATGACACTTAACCAAAATGTTACAATCGGTTCTATCAGCCATACAAATGCTAATGTAAACCTTTTACCTATAGCGCTAAATGGTAAGGTTTTAACTTTAACAGGTACAGCAGGTACAGGTCCTCTTGCTGCTATTGCCAAAAATACATATGATTCTTTAGGACAAATTGACATGGCTCCTGCCGGTTCAACTTTAACATTTAATTTAGCAAGTCCTACAACTCAAAAAGCTCCTCTTATACTTGAAAATGCTACAATAGCTAACGGTGCTGCTAACGGTACATTAAATGTACAATCCGGGTTTATTCAAGTTTCAGATAAAAGTTTTGCTACTGTAAAAACAATTAATATCGGAGATGGTCAAGGTTTCATTTTCAATACTGATGCTACTGCCGGTAATGCTTTAAATTTACAAGTAGGCGGTGCTACTATTAATTTTAACGGAGCAGACGGCACCGGTAGATTAGTATTATTAAGTAAAGCAGGTGATGCTACCGACTTTAACGTTATGACAGGAAGTTTAGGCGGTAATCTAAAAGGTATTATCGAATTTAACACTGTTGCAGTAGCCGGTCAACTTGCAGCTAATGCAGGTCCTGCTAATGCAGTAATAGGTATCAATAATGCAGCGGGTAGAGCTGCAGGATTTGTCGTTAGTGTAGCTAACGGAAATGCAGCAACAGTCGCTGGACAAGTTTATGCTAAAGACATGGTTATACAAAGTACTAATGCAGGCGGACAAGTAAATTTTGGCCATATAGTTGACGTTGGTACAGATGGTACTACTGCCTTTAAAACAGCAGCTTCTAAAGTTGCAATAACTCAAAATTCAAATTTTGGTGCTACTGATTTTGGTAATCTTGCAGTGCAAATTACAGTTCCTGATACTATAACTCTTACAGGTAACTTTACAGGTGATGCTAGCACTCCAGGTAATACAGCAGGTGTGATAACTTTTGCTGCTAACGGTACTTTAGCAAGCGGTAATGCTGATGCAAATGTTGCGGTGACAAGTAATATTACGGCAATCGAAGCAAGTGCTGCAGGTATTGTCCAATTATCAGGAACACATACTGCCGAGTTACGTTTAGGAAACGCCAATTCTGTCTTTAAACTTGCTGATGGTACAGTTATAAACGGTAAAGTTAACCAAACTGCTCTTGTTGGTGGTGCTCTTGCCGGTGGTGCTATTCAGTTAGATGGAAGTGCTACAATTACCGGTGATATAGGTAACGGTGGCGGTGCTGCTCCGATACAAGGGATTACTTTAGCTAACGATGCTTCAAAAACATTAACTCTTGGTGGAGCAAATATTATCGGTGCTAATGCCGGTGGAACAATTGATTTCCAAGCTAACGGCGGTACTGTTAAATTAACAAATACTCAAAATAATATTTTAGTTGATTTTGATTTAGCTATAACTACCGATAAAACAGGCGTTGTTGATGCAAGTGCCTTAACAAATAATCAAACTTTAACTATTAGCGGTACTATCGGTACTATTGCAGCTAATAATAAAACTCTTGGACAATTAAACGTAGGTTCAAGTAAAACAGCTTTAAATGGCGGCGATGTTGCTATTAATGAGTTAGTGATTGGAAATAACGGTTCAGTACAACTTGCTCACAATACTTATTTAATAACAAAAACTACAAATGCTGCCGGTCAAGGTAAAATGATATTTAATCCTGTTGTAGCTAATAATACGACTCTTGCAGACGGTACAAATTTAGGTAGTGCTGCAAATCCACTTGCTGAGATTAATTTTGGTGCTCCAACAGCTCCAGCTGTAGACACTATATTAAATGTAGGCAAAGGTGCTAATTTATATGCTACTAATATTACTACTGCTGTTGCTAACACAGGTTCTTTTGTCTTTGATGCCGGTGGAACAAATATAGTAAGCGGTACAGTCGGTGGACAGCAAGGTAATAAGTTTAATACTGTAGCATTAGATAACGGTACTACGGCTCAGTTCTTAGGTAACGCAATATTTAACGGTGAAACTACAATTGAAGCTGCTTCAACCTTACAAATCGGCGGTAACTATACTACAGATAATATCGCATCTGCCGATAATACCGGTATAGTACAATTCGTTAACGCTGATAATATTACCGTAACATTAAACAAACAAGCTGGAGCTGTGGATGCTTTAGCACAAATAACAGTTTCTGGTCCTGGTAACGTAGTGATTAATGAGATAGGTAATGCAGGTAATGATCATGGTGTTGAAACTGATACAATTGCTTTTACAGAGGCAAGTTTAGGTGCGGCTATATTCTTACCTAGCGGTATTCCATTCAACGATGCAGGCAACACAATTCCTTTAACAATTACAAGTAAAGTTGGTAATGGTCCGGTGAATGGTAGATTTGTTGCTCCTGCTGTAGTAGTATCAGGTGTTGATAGCACAATCGCTAACGGTCAAGCAATCGGTGATCAGAATAATATCGTAGGTCTTGGGCTTGCAAGCGATAATAGCATAACTGTTAATGCTACTACATTATACGCAGGTATCGCTAGTGTAAACAATAATCAAGGTACTGTGACTCTTAGCGGTGGTGTTCCTAATACCCCTGGTACAATTTACGGTTTAGGTATTGGTAACGGTACACCAAAGTTAAAGCAAGTAACGTTTACTACAGACTATAACAACTTAGGTAGTATTATTGCAACTAACGCAATAATTGAGGACGGTTTAACTGTTACTACAGGTGGTATAGCCGGAAAAGATTTTGACGGTACGATCACTCTTGGAAGTGTTAACGGTAACTCTAACGTAAGGTTTGTTGACGGTACAAATTCTACTTCTACAAGTACAGTTGCTACTGTTAAAGCTAATAACGGTACTGTAACTTACTTAGGTAGTGCGTCTGTCGGTAATATAGGGGCTGCTAATACTCTTGTAGCTTCCGTACAATTTACAGGTC
>DYDV01000004.1 GCA_020404465.1 Rickettsia endosymbiont of Omalisus fontisbellaquei | reverse complement strand
CAAACTACTATAGAAAAACAAGTTCGGCTATATATTAATAACCTGAAAAAATACGGCATTAATAATGCCTCCGTAATTCTTATTGATTTTACTACTATGGAAGTACTTGCAAGCATTGGTTCAGGAGACTTTTTTAATAATGATATTTGCGGGCAGATTAACGGCACTAAAAGCCATAGATCTCCAGGCTCAGCTTTAAAACCGTTTGTCTATGCACTTAGTTTTGATCAATCACTAATACACCCGTTAACTTTACTAAAGGATACACCTACTTACTATAATCATTATAAACCGGAAAATTTTGATAGCAGATTTGCCGGAGGATTAAGTGCTAGAGAATCGTTAATAAAAAGCCGTAATATACCAGTGATATTTCTAGCATCTAAGTTAAAAAACCCGAATTTTTATGAGTTCTTACAACAAGCAAAAATTAGCGACTTACGAAAACCTGAAAATTACGGCTTATCTATAGTACTCGGCACAGCAGAAATTACGCTTGAAGAGTTAACTACTCTTTATGCTATGCTTGCTAATTTCGGTACTTATAAACCGCTTAGGAAAAACTTGATGTCATCCCGTGGCTTGACCACGGGATCTAAAAAAAATTTAGAAAGACTGGATCCCGTGGTCAAGCCACGGGATGACATGGACACCGCACTACTCTCACCCGAAGCAAGTTATCTAACTCTTGATATTATAAAAGATACGACTCGTCCTATTACCTATAATAATACAAGGCATAACTTACCGATTTATTGGAAAACAGGTACTTCCAGCTCATTTAGAGATGCACTTAGTGTCGGCATATTCGGAAAATACGTACTTGCCGTTTGGGTTGGGGATTTCAAAGGTCAAACTCACGGAACATTTACAGGTAGTATCTCTGCTGCTCCTTTATTCTTTAATATTATCGAATCCATAGCTAGACCAAATAAAGATGAGGATTTAATCCTTTCAAAAATTAATGAACTAAATATTACCAAAGTAAAAGTTTGTGCAGATACGGGAGATATCGATAACGATATGTGTCCGATTAAAGCAGAAACATTGTTTATTAAAGGCAAATCACCGATAAAACAATCAGGTATTTATAGAAAGATGCTAATAGATTTAAAAACCGGTATGCCTGCTTGCCACTTTATTAAAGGACAAACAGAATATAAAACAGTAAATTTATGGCCAACTGATATGCTTTCGGTTTATCAAAAAGCAGGAATTCATATATTACCGAAACCGATTCCTACAAACCATTGCAATAGGTTGATAAAATGGCATCATCAAAAACCTAAAATTATATACCCGTTAAAAAATTCCGTACATTCAATTAAAAATAGTGATAATATTACTTTTAGTGCGATTAGCGATAATACAACAAACAATATCTTTTGGTTTGTAGGTAATGAATTAATAGCAACCGTAAAGCCAAACGAAGCAGTAATATGGAAAGCAAAAGCCGGCGAGTTTATTATCAGAGCTATCAATGATAGCGGGGAAAGCGATAGTATAAAAATTTATATTAAACATTAGTAATATAACTATGAAATCTAGATTTTCAAAAATTGATTTTAAAGCTTTAACACAAAAAGAGACTGATCTTGACTCTTTAAAAGAAAATATTCCGAAAGCATTGACTAAAGTTAATGATTCATTAGTACAAACAGGAAAAACACACGAAGCTACAGTAATAATAGGGTTACCTTATAGCGGGAAAAGTACCTTTTTAAACGCTCTTGCAAAAAACCTTAAAATTATCAAAAAAGGCGAAGAATTTGTATTCGATCAATCCGTAAAACATAACGAAGCACCTGAGATTAAGCATGAATATGAACCGGCTGTATATTACCCAAAAAAATTTGTAATTGCAGGAAAAGTATTTTGGGAATGTTCTAGCAAAACTGGTACGACTGATGTTGTCATTCAAGAGTTAATTAATGTATTTTTCATTAAAAACCTAATTAAAATTATCAATAAATTAAACTTTATCCTCATATTGGAGGAAGGAACAGTAGAAGCCCCCGTTGGCTTTAATAATATTCTAACAAGCTTTAAAAACATTTTTCCTACAAAAGAACACACAAAATTAAAGGGAAATGTTATGTGTGTAATAACAAAATATCATGGAAATAATCACGACAAAATTATACTGATATTACAAAATAGCCTTACTACTAATAATGATATATTAGCATTGTCAGATATAAAATTTTTCTATAAACCTACTTCTCAAAATGGGGGAATAAACCTCACTCTAGAGTGGAAAGACTTGGAAGAAAGTGCAGGAGTGCAAAATCTAGAGATAAAGAAGCTAGGTTCATTTCTACATGAACAAGACATCCTTATAGCAAACTTACATACACAAACACAGCTAAATGTAGAAGGTATAATTAATACTATCCAATCAATTTTCAGAGATTTTAATATATCTACACCTATTAACTGTTCAAAATTTTTAGATAATAATAACTATAGGGATTATGTTAAGCCGTATTTACCAAATGCTCAAATACAATATCCAGCTCTAGAAAAAACTTTTTCTTATTTTGATGGATTAACCCAACTATTAGAATTTCAAGCTATTATATCAAATAAACAAGATAATAACCTCATAGCGGCAATACTTCAAATTTTAGACTGCATAGAGAAATTCGCGAGTAATCAACAGATCATTCAAAATTACAATTATGTATTAGACCTACAAATTAAAGAATTATTATTATTTGAAGAAATGTTATCTACAACATGGTCTCAATCTAATGAGTGCTATAGTTCTTTAATCGAAAAGTTAGAAGCATTTAAACAAACTAACTATCCATCTTCTATAAAAAATATAGAACCTAAAAATGATCAGCTGGTGAAATATTATAAAGAAGCCCTAGACTGGTTAAATAAATATGATAAACCTCATCCTGCTGAAATAACTAAAACTAAAGCTGTCTGCTACTCTAAAATTGGCGATATATTAAGTGAAGAAGGAAATTATAAAAACGCTTTAGCTAATTATCACTTAACTCTTGTATACAATAAAGAACTTAAAAGAGTTAATAACAAAATCGGTGACATGCTATTTAAATTAGAACATGAAAAATTAGCTATCATATTTTATAAAGTTAATGATTCATTGAATTTGATATTAAAATGTTATAAAAGTCTTATCGATAAGGCTGAAAAAAACCTCAGCCAAAATCAAGATTTAATACATGATTTATATATTGAGCAAGGAAAATATCTTTGCTCTCAGAAACAACAAAAATCATATGCTGTAGCATCATATTACAAAGCTGCCGATTATGCCTCCGACCCGATAAAAGAACGTGATGCACTGTTGATGGCATATAATACCTCTCTAGGAACCTTAGATAATAACGAAATTCAGCAAACGGATATGTTAGAACAGCAAAGAAAGGAACATCTTAGGGGTATAATAGGCGATATTGTTGATTTAGATTCTTAACAAATCATTTACGGCTACTTTAGCTCTAGTAGTTTTATCGACTTGTTTTACGATAACTACGCAATAAAGTCCAGGCTTGCCGACTTCCTTAGCAGGTAATACTCCAGGGACTACAACAGAATAAGCCGGCACTCTACCATAAATAATTTCTCCTGTGTCTCTATATACTATTTTTGTAGAGCTACCGATAAATACTCCCATACTAATGACTGCTCCCTCCTCTACTATTACACCCTCTGCTATTTCCGATCTTGCACCAATAAAACAATTATCTTCAATGATAACAGGCTTTGCTTGCAGCGGTTCAAGCACCCCGCCTATTCCTGTGCCGCCTGAAATATGGCAATTCTTGCCAATTTGGGCACATGAACCGATAGTAGCCCATGTATCAATCATTGTTCCTTCATCTATATAAGCGCCTATATTAATGAAAGAAGGCATAATTACAACAT
>DYDV01000003.1 GCA_020404465.1 Rickettsia endosymbiont of Omalisus fontisbellaquei | reverse complement strand
AACTTCAAACTTTTCTTGCCAAGAGCTTAAATCTTCCATAAAAGTTATTTCTTCATTTATTGTTAATAGTTAGTTGATTACAATTATAGTGAAAATTAAAAAATTGCAATAACAAATAGCTTTTTAACTTTAAATATATTAGTAACTTTTGGTTATTTTGTATTTTAGCAACTATCATTTTACTTTATTAGCTGTTTCAGCTTCTACTTTCTGCGATAATTTATACTTTACTGTTTTTTCTTCTGTATAGTTGAAAAGCTAGTAAGAATAACAGCAATAAGTAATAATATTTTATTCTGAAATCGAGGGAAAGAAACCTCTTCAAATTCTGATTTCTACAATTTTTTAATCAAGTAATTTACTATTAGCGATAGATAAGGCTAATTAGCTCAAAAAAACTATATATAATTTTAGATATAGATATTATTACGAAGATGTTGTTGTATAGGTGTCATACCGTGGCTTGTGACCACAATATGGCATTGTTACCCGGTATCGAATCATTATTGTGAGCATTTGCTCGGAGCATGGCAATCTAGGCGGTGTGAAGAAAAATTAATTTAGTATTTTTTTACTGGATTGCTTCGTTGATTACTTCCTAATTTTCTCGCAGTGATAAACTAATCTATACTTAGTTAGGAATGCCATTTTACAAAGGTACTGTTTTCCTTGATAGGTTTAACTATTGTAACATTTAAGACTGGAAAGCTTGAGTTTAAGCTTCATTCATTGTTTGATGTTTTTGTTGAAATACTAAAAACTTGCGATTGGTGGGCGATGACGGACTCGAACCGCCGACACTCTCGGTGTAAACGAGATACTCTACCAGCTGAGCTAATCGCCCGTATTTTTTATTAATTAGTAAAAAGTATATATAAATAATTTAGCAAAATTGTATTAGTTTTTGCTTTTAAATTACCTATAAAGTTTTATTTACTTTCATTTATACTTTTTATTTGTCTTGATAATCTACTGATTTTTCTTGAGGCGGTATTTAATTTAATTATATTTTTTTTCACACCTTGCATTATCTTAGATTGAGCAACAGATAAAGCTAAGTTAGCATTTTCTTTATTACCAAGACTGATTTCATGTACAACTTTCTTTATAAAAGTTTTTATTGCACTAGATCTTTTTTTATTGATTAGAGTTCTTTTTACTGTTTGTCTAGCAGCTTTTTTTGCTGAAGAATGATTAGCCATTACCGAGTCCTTTATATTTAATTTTTAATATCTTCATTAATATCTTGCTGTATATTCCCTTTAGCATTAACATCTCTATCTACAAATTCAATATATGCTATCGGTGCTAAATCACCATAACGGAATCCAGCCTTTATTATTCTAGTATAACCGCCAGGTCTATCTTTATATCTAGTACCTAAAATATTTATAAGCTTTTCTACTGCTTTTTTATCTTTTATTTTTGATAAAACGCTTCTTCTTACCGTTAAATTAGCTTTTTTAGCTTTAGTAACTAAAATTTCAATGTAAGGTCTTAATTCCTTAGCTTTTGGTAGAGTAGTTTTAATTTGTTCATGAGTCACAAGTGCTACAGCCATATTAGCGAGCATTGCTTGCCTATGACTACTTGTTACATTTAACTTTCTGCCTTTAATTTTATGTCGCATTTTTATTAGTCCTTAATTATAAGAATCTTCATAACGTTTAGATAATTCCTGAATATTTTCTGGTGGCCAATCTGGTACATCCATACCAAATCTTAAATTAAATTTTGCCAATATTTCTTTAATCTCATTTAAAGATTTTCTACCGAAATTTGGGGTTCTCAGCATATCGGATTCTGTTCTTTTTACTAGATCCCCTATATATATTATATTATCATTTTTCAAACAATTTGCTGACCTAACCGATAATTCCAATTCATCAACTCTCTTAAGTAAATAAGGTGAAAACGGTAAAGCATCAGTTTTAACCTGCTTATCCTCTTCCTGTTCTTCAAAAGAAATAAACAATTGTAATTGCTCTTGTAAGATACGTGCAGCTAAACCTACAGCCATCTCAGGTAATAAATCACCATTAGTTTCTACAAACATAATTAATTTATCATAGTCGGTAACCTGACCTACTCTAGTATTTTCTACCTTATAAGTAACACTCTTTACCGGATTAAATAAAGCATCTATAGCTATTTCACCAATAGGTAAGTTATCCTCATAACTATTTGTACTAAGTATGTATCCTTTACCAACCTTACAAGTTAATTCTATTTCAAGCTGCTTGTTCTTAGCTAGATTACAAATTACATGATCCGGATTTAGTATTTCTACATCATGCCCTGTTTCAATCATACCGGCTGTTATAACACAAGGTCCTGTTGCTTTTAACTTGATGATGCGTTTTTCCGCAACATGCATTTTTACTTCAATACCTTTAATGTTTAAAATCACTTCCGATACATCTTCTTTTACGCCTGGTATAGAAGAAAATTCATGTTCTATACCAGGGATTTTTATAGAAGTGATAGCTGCTCCTTGTAAAGAAGAAAGTAATACTCTTCTCATAGCATTACCGAGTGTTAAACCAAAACCTCTTTCTAAAGGTTCAACTACAATTTTAGCTTTATTATTGGTTTCCGGAAAATTTTCATAAGCGACTTTATTCGGCTTTATTAAAGTATTCCAATTTTTACTTAACGATAACATTTAATACCTATGATTCTCTTATACTCTTCTTCTTTTTGGCGGTCTTACTCCATTATGAGCAATTGATGATACATCTAAAATTGATGTAACCACAAAATTTTGTCCAAATAAAGCTCTCATTGCCGACTCACGCTGAGCTCCAGGTCCTCCAATTCTAATAGAAATAGTTTTTAGACCATATTCTTTTGCTTTTTCTGATGCTCTATCAATTGTTACTTGAGCTGCATAAGGTGTTGCTTTTCTTGCCCCTTTAAACCCATTACCTCCTGCAGATGCAGAAGAGATAGCATTACCTTGAATATCAGTAAATGTTACTATAGTATTATTAAATGATGCTCGGATATGCACAACACCAAGAGTGATAGTTTTTTTCTTTTTCTTAACTTTAACCGTCTGATTCATTATTTATACTCTATACTTAAACTATTATTTTACAGCTTTTTTCTTTCCGGCTATCGCAATAGCTTTACCTTTTCTAGTTCGAGCATTAGAATGGGTATTCTGTCCTCTCACCGGCAATTTACGTATATGTCTAAGCCCTTGATAACATCTTATATCTTTTTTCTTCTTAATATTAAGTGTAACTTCTCGTCTTAAATCACCCTCAACTTTATATTCACTTTCAATAATATTACGTAAGCTTATTAGCTCTTGATCCGTAAGTTCTTTAACTTTTTTATCTTTCGATATTTTTACTTTATTACAGATCTCTGCTGCCATAGTAGGCCCAAGACCGTAAATGTAAGTTAAACTCACAACTAAACGTTTATTATCGGGAATATTAACACTTGCAATTCTTGCCACAAATAGTCTCCAAATTTTACTAGTAACTAGAAAATAATATAAAAATCTTTAATAAAGTCAATTTATTTTTAATATTTTCTGTATATCAATTTCTATTTCTTGTTCATTTTTACTTCCATTAACTATATAAAAATTACCAATATTTTTATAATAATCTATTAACGGATATGTTTCTGTTTTATATACTTCAATTCTTTTTTTTATTACTTCTTCAGTATCGTCTTTTCTATAATCAAATATACTTGAACCGCAAACATCACATACATTATCAGTTTTAGGCTGCAAGAAGTAACTATTATATATTTTTCCACAATTTTTACAACTATATCTCCCTAAAACTCTTTTAATTAATAATTCATCTGAAACATCAAAATATATTATTTTAATTTCTTCTGTAATAAATGACTCAAAGAATTTCGCTTGCTCTAAATTACGCGGATATCCATCTAATATATAACCGTTTTTATATTCAGATGATAATAAAAAATTTTTGATTACATAATTAACTATTTCATTAGGGATAAGCTCTCCTTGCTTAACATAGTTATTAATTAACTCTGCTTCACTAGTTGATGTTTTAATAATTGTTCTAAATATATCACCGATTGCTATATGTGGTAAATTAATTTTTTTAGCTATCTTTTTCCCTTGTGTTCCCTTTCCGGCTCCTGGAGGACCTAAAAAAATTACTATCACTACTTAAGCTCATTTTAATTTTTTAATTTTACTTTCTTCATTAAACCTTCATACTTACTACTAAATAAGTAAGTTTGAATCTGAGTCATAGTATCAAGTACCACGTTCACTACAATTAAAAAACTTGTACCTCCTAAAGAAAGAGAGATTACATACTTATTCATTAATAGCTCCGGAATTACACATATTACACTTAAATATATCCCGCCTATAACCGTAAGCCTTGTAAGTATATAATCAAAATAATCAGACGTATTTTTCCCCGGTCTTTTACCAGGAATATAAGCACCGTATTTTCTTAAATTATTAGCAGTTTCTTCAGAATTAAATACTATTGCAGTATAAAAAAAACTAAAAAACATAATTAATGCTACATACAATAAAATATATACGGGTTTTCCATGCCCTAAATAATAAGTAAGCATCCCCATAGCTTCTGAATTACTATTAGAAAAATTAGCAAGCGTAGCAGGAAATAGTAAAATTGAACTAGCAAATATTGGAGGTATTACACCTGAAGTATTTAATTTAAGAGGCATATGCGTTGCTTCTCCCCCATAAATTTTATTTCCTACTTGTCTTTTAGGATACTGCACCAATAATTTCCTTTGGGCTTTTTCAAAGAATATAATTATAGCTATTAATACAACTACTCCAATACAAACAGCTATCGCTATTAAAGGCGATAATGCTCCTTTTCTTGATAATTCAAACATACTAATAATAGCACTAGGTACTCCAGAAATTATACCTATAAATATAATTAAAGACGTACCGTTACCTATTCCGCGTTGTGTAATTTGTTCTCCTAACCACATTAATAGCATAGTGCCTACAACCAAAGTAATTACGGTTGTAACTCTAAAGAAGAAACCCGCTAAAATTACTACAGGACCGGTATTTGTTACAATTGACTCTAAACTTATAGCAACGCCGTAAGCCTGAAAAGAAGCAAGCAAAACTGTTAAATATCTCGATAACTGATTTACTTTTCTTTTACCGACTTCCCCTTCTTTTTTTAAATTTTCTAAAGGTTTATATGCAACTGACATTAATTGGATAATAATTGAAGCGGTAATATACGGCATAATTGCTAAAGCAAAAATAGACATTCTACCTAGCGATCCTCCGGATAGCATATTAAACATTCCAAGTATTCCGGATTGATTCTTTTCAGCCACACTACTTAAAGCAATTGAATCTATACCAGGTATAGGTATAAAAGATCCAAATCTACATACTATAAGAATGAGAATAGTGAAAACGATGCGACTGACTAAATCATTACTGGATTTTTTAGAAAAATTTTGCCCCATATATTATAATAATTTTCCGCCTGCTTTCTCGATTAAATCCTTAGCTTTAGAAGAATACGCATCTAATTTTAATGATAGAGGAGAAGCAAAATCATCACTACAAATAGATAATAATTTCACTAACTTCTTATTATTTTTATTATTAATTACTCCAGCTTCTATCAATTTTTCCTTAGTAATGGTATCAGCAGCATTTAAATACCCATTGGCTAATGCTTCTTCAATATTATAAATATTTATTATATTGTATTTTTTAGTTGAGATACAATTAAATCCTCTTTTAGGTAGTCTTTTTATCATAGGCGTTTGACCGCCTTCAAAACCTTTTATTGCAACACCGGATCTAGATTTTTGACCTTTAACTCCTCTACCGCCGGTTTTCCCTTTACCGCTACCAATACCACGTGCTATTCTTTTCTTATTTTTTTTAGCACCTATATTATTATATAATTCATTTAATTTCATTTAAAAACTCTAACTACATATTTTCTATTTTTAACAAATGCTTTACTTTTTCAACCATTCCTTTGATTGAATTAGTATTTTCAAGAGTAACAGTCTTATTAATTTTGTTTAAACCAAGACCAACTAACGTCGATCTTTGATCATACTTACGACCTATAGCACTTTTAACTTGAGTAATTTTTATATTACTGATCTTATTATTCATAACTTCACCTTACTCCGTAATATTATTCATTAACTTGAATATCAGAAGATTTTACAGATATTTCATTTACTTTTTTATCTCTTCTCATAGCAATAGATTTTGGTGATGCAAGTTTATTTAATGCATCAAATGTTGCAGAAATCATTGCATAAACATTAGTTGAGCCTATTGATTTAGCAACAATATCATGAACACCTAAAGAATCAAAAATTGCTCTCATAGAACCACCTGCTATAACGCCTGTACCTGCTTTAGCCCTTCTTAAAATCACTTTAGCGGCACCACTTTTACCTACAACATCATGATGAATAGTTCGATTTTGATATAATGGGACTTTCATCATTCTTTTTTTAGCAGCTTGCTTTGCTTTTCCTCGGGCTTCGTTTACTTCTTTAGCTTTCCCGTGCCCTGCTCCAACTCTACCTGCTTTGTCACCGACAACCACATAAGCAGAAAAAGCAAACCTTCTACCGCCTTTTACTACTTTCGTAACTCTATTTACGTCGACTAAAACTTCGCTTAAAGTCTCTTCATTTTTTTTAACTTTAGACATTACTACAACCTATATAACCTAAAATTTTATTTTCTTTCTAGCTGCATCAGCGAGAGCTTTTACAACACCGTGATATTTATAACCGCCTCTATCAAATACTACTTCTTTTATCCCTGCAGAATCAGCTTTTTTTGCTATTTCTTCACCTACTTTGATAGCATTTTCAATATTACAATGAGATTTTTTTAATTTTTTTATTTTCTCATCTAAAGTTGAAGCGGAAGCAATCGTTATAGACTTAGAATCATCAATAATTTGTGCATATATATGTCTACCTGACTTAAATATTGATAATCTAACTCTATCAGATGTTTTAGATATTTTATGTCTTATTCTACTTCTTCTTTTTTCAAATTTTAGCTTAGCACTACGCATATTTAACTCTTAAATTTAATTTTTCTTCCCTTCTTTACGCGGTATAAATTGATTTTCAAATTTAATTCCTTTTCCTTTATAAGGCTCAGGCGGTCTCTGTTTTATAATAATTGAAGCAAATTGTCCTAGCTTTTCTTTATCTGTTCCCTCAAGAATAATAATATTCTGCTTAGGCACATCTATTTTAATATCTGAAGGTATTTCAATTTTTGTGTTATGACTTTTAGCAAGCATTAAATTTAAATATTTACCTTTTACCATTGCCCTATAACCGACTCCGTTAATTTCAAGTTTAAGTTTAAACCCTTCTTTAACGCCGGTAACCATATTAGATATTATGCTTCTTGCAGTACCCCACATAGCACGTGCATTTTTATTTGCGGCTAAAGGTTTTACTAAAAGCTTATTTTCTGCCAATGAAATTGCTATATTACCTTTAAAAGTTTTTGATAGCTCACCTTTAGGTCCAGATATTTTTACTTCTAAATCATTTAAACCAACTTTTACACCTTCAGGTATAGTAATCGGCAATTTTCCAACACGTGACATTATTTTTACCTTAAAATACTTTACAAATTACTTCGCCGCCGACATTTTTAATATGAGCCTCTCTATCAGACATAACACCGTAAGGAGTAGAAAGAATATATATACCCATATTATTATAATATCCTTTCAAATCTTTAATAGCAGAGTATACTCTCTTTCCAGGCTTTGATACTTTATGAATTTCGCATATAGAAGCATCACCATTAGCAGAGTATTTTAAAGCTACCTCAGTATAACTAATATTATTTTTTTGAGTAGTTACATAATTTTTTATATAACCTTCTTTTTGCAAAACATCTAAAATTGAAGTTTTAATTTTAGAACTAGGAAAAGAAACATTTATCAATTTACTTTTATAAGCATTTCTAATTCTAGTTAACATATCTGCTACATTATCCGTCATTGACATATATTTACCTATCGACTTTTACCAACTTGACTTAACTACACCGGGAACTAAGCCTCTGCCTATTAATTCCCTAAGCTTATTCCTAGATATACCAAATTTTCTTGTAACACCTCTTGGTCTACCTGTAAGCTCGCATCTGTTTCTTATTCTAGTAGATGATGAATTTCTAGGTAATTGTGCAAGCGACATTACTAAAGAAAAACGCTCTTCTAATGAAATATTTTTATCGTAAATTTTACTTTTTAGTGCTAAACGTTTATTATGCAAGCTTTGTGATTTTTTTTTCCTACTTTCGTTCTTTTTTATCGAACTTACTTTTGCCATTATATATATCCTAAAAATTAATTATAAAAAGGTAAATTAAACCCTGATAACAAAAACTTACTTTCTTTATCCGTTTTAGCAGATGTAACGATTGTAATATCCATACCCCTTATTGTATCGATTTTATCGTAATTAATTTCAGGAAAGACTATCTGCTCTTTTAATCCAAAAGTAAAATTTCCTTTACCATCAAAACTTTTATAAGAAAAACCGCGAAATTCCTTAACACGAGGTAACGCAACAATTACTAGCCTTTCTAAAAAATCATACATTCTATCTTTACGTAATGTAACCTTACAGCCTATTTTCATATTTTCGCGTAACTTAAAGGTTGCAATAGATTTTCTTGCTAACGTTACAACCGGCTTCTGACCGGAAATCAATGTAATATCAGTTACTGCATTATTAATTACTTTGGAATCGGCTATTGCTTCCCCTACTCCCATATTTATAACAATTTTCTTAATTTGCGGTATTTCGTGTTTATTTTTATAAGAAAATTCTTTTTGTAAGTTTTCAATAATTTTTTGTTGATATAATTCTTTAAATCTTAACATTATTTACCTTCCTTACCAATAATTTCCCCTGATTTCTTTGCTATTCTAACCTTAGAACCGTCCTCTAAGAATTTAAAAGCTACTTTGGTAGGGCTACCGGTTTTTGGATCGATGTGTGCAATATTTGAGATATGTATAGGTAATTCTTTAGTTATTATCCCGCCTTCACTCATTTGATTAGGTTTAGTATGTTTTTTTACTAAATTTACTCCGGAAACAATTACTTTACTGTCCTCAGGAAAAACTTTTAATATTTTGCCTTTTTTTCCTTTGTGCTTTCCGGTAATAACAACAACTTCATCACCTTTTTTTACTTTTAATTTAATCATTTATAACACTTCCTCTGCAAGCGACATTATTCTAACATATTTTTTCGCTCTAAGTTCTCTTGTAACAGGACCGAAAACTCTAGTACCGATAGGTTCATCTTGTTTATTCAAAAGCACTAATGCGTTTTTATCAAATTTTATTGTACTACCGTCAGGTCTTACTACTCCGGTTTTTGTACGAACGATCACGCCTTTATAAACATCACCCTTTTTAACCTTACCGCCGGGTATAGCTTCTTTAACAGATACAACTATAACATCACCCAGCTTTGCCACCATATGGTGAGAGCCACCTAAAACTTTAATACACATAACTTTTTTAGCACCGGAATTATCTGCAACTTCCAGGATGCTCTGCATTTGAATCATAAACTACTTCCAATTTTTTATACACGAGAGATAAAATAAACAATCTACCTTATAAAGTCAAAGATTAAAAAACTTTATTCTCCATTTACCACTATCCATGTTTTGGTTTTTGAGATAGGACGACTTTCAATTATACTAACTTTATCTCCTTCTTGATATCTATTTTCTGAATCATGAGCAGCATATTTTTTAGATACTTTCACGAATTTTTTGTAAATAGGATGCTTAAACTTTCTTTCTACTTTTACTGTAACCGTCTTATCAGCTTTTGAACTTATAACCACGCCTTGTAACACTCTTTTCGGCATTTTAATATTCCTCACTATTAGATCTTTTTGTTAATTCAGTTTTAATACGTGCTATAGACTTTTTGACTAACGAAAACCTACTAGTATTTTTTAACTCACCTAAAGCTTGTTGAAATCTTAAATTAAACAATTCTTTCTTTAAAAGACTAAGGTTTTTATAAAGCTCTTCTATTGTTTCAGTAGATAACTTACTTCTTAATAATTTCAAATCATTCATAACGTCTCACTATCCTTGTTCTAACAGGTAATTTTGCACTTGCAAGCTCTAAAGCTCTAAGGGCAATATTTTCTTCTACCCCTTCAATTTCAAACATAATTCTTCCAGGCGAAACTCTAACTGCAAAAAATTCAGGAGAACCTTTACCTTTACCCATTCTTACTTCGGCAGGCTTTTTAGAAACTGGAACATCCGGAAAAATGCGAATCCATAATCTTCCTTGCCTTTTCATACATCTAGTAGCTGCTTTTCTTCCTGCTTCTATTTGTCTTGCAGTAACACGCCAACCGTCTATAGATTTTAGACCAAATGATCCAAAAGCAAGCGTCGTACCTGCTTTTGCTTTTGAAGCAACTCTACCTTTATGAGCTTTTCTAAATTTTTGTTTTTTCGGAGCTAACATTTTAATACTTAAAATTAATTATATCTTTTATTTTCTGTATATTCACCTTTATAAATCCACACTTTAACCCCTATAACTCCATAAGTAGTTATAGCCTCAGCTGTTGAATAATCAATATCAGCTCTTAAAGTATGTAATGGCATTCTTCCTTCTATATACCACTCGGTTCTAGCAATTTCAGCACCTCCAAGTCGCCCTGAACAACTAACTCTTATACCTTGTCCACCTTGTTTAAATGAAGCCTGAATTGCTGTTTTCATGGCTTTTCTAAAAGAAACTCTTTTTTCAAGCTGTAGTGCTATAGTTTGAGCTACTATAGCAGCATCTATATTAAACTTTCTAACTTCATGAATATTTATATAAACTTCTTTTAAAGAAGTCATTTTCTCGATAGCTTTTTTTAGCTTATCAATTTCACTACCGTTTCTACCAATAATTATATTTGGTTTTTTGGCATTAATATTAATTATAATACTTTTATTAGAGGGACGTTCAATTAAAACTCTGCTAATTTGAGCTTGACTAAAACCCTTATTTATTAAATCTCTAATTTTTAAATCTTGTATAAAAAGAGTTTTATAATGTTTTTCTGCATACAATACGGAATCCCAACCTTTAATTAAAGTCGGTCCGACTCTAAAACCATGTGCACAAACTTTCTGCCCCATTTTAATTATCCTCTTTTTCTGTAACAGTTATATAAAGATTACTAAAAAACTTATTTATTCTAGCTGCTCTTCCTTTTGCTCTAGGCATAACTCTTTTCATCACTAAAGCCTTACCTACCGTCGCTTTAGTAATAACTAACCTATCTATATCTAAACCTAAATTATTTTCGGCATTCGCAACAGCAGATTGTAAACAATCTTTTACAACTTTTGCAATTCTTTTAGGAGAAAAAGTTAATTGTACCAATGCTTCAGATACTTTCATATTTCTAATAAAGGCTGCAACTAGATTTAGCTTCCTTGGACTTACTCTAATAGATTTAGCTTTTGCCGTAGCAAAATTTTTATTTTCCTGTACCATAATAAATCTTTACTTTCTTTTAACTTTTTTGTCTGCTCCATGACCGTGAAATGTTCTAGTAGGAGCAAATTCACCTAATTTTCTTCCAACCATTTCTTCATTTACAGAAACCGGAATAAATTTATTTCCATTATGAACAGAAAAGGTAAATCCAACAAAAATAGGTAAAATTGTTGATCTTCTAGACCAAGTTTTAACCATTTCAGATCTACCTGATTCCATTAATTTTTGAACTTTCTTTATTAAATAACCGTCTACAAAAGGCCCTTTCCATATTGAACGTGCCATACTAATACCTAATTAATTTAAAATCTATTTTCTTTTCTTTACGATAAATTTTGAAGTACGTTTATTTTTACGTGTCTTCTTACCCTTTGTCGGGAATCCCCAAGGAGTAACAGGATGGCGTCCTCCTGAAGTTTTACCTTCACCACCTCCATGAGGGTGATCTACAGGATTCATCGCTACACCTCTAACATGCGGTCTCCAACCGAGCCATCTATTTCTACCTGCTTTGCCTAAATTAATATTTTTTTGATCCGGGTTAGATATACTACCTATAGTAGCTTTACAATCTAAAGGTATCAACCTAAATTCACCTGATCTTAATTTAATCTGAGCATATCCTGAATCTTTACCTACTAGATCTACTGAAGTACCTGCAGACCTTGCAATTTGACCGCCCTTGCCGACCTTCATTTCAACATTATGTAAAGTAGTACCGATAGGAATACATTTTAAAGGTAAACAATTCCCTATTTTTATATCAGCATCTTGACTTGATATTACTCTATCACCTACAGATAATTTTTGCGGTGCTAAAATATAAGAACATTCTCCGTCTTCGTATTTTATTAAAGCAATAAAAGCAGTTCTATTAGGGTCATACTCTATTCTTTCGACAACAGCAGAAATATCTATTTTATTTCTTTTAAAATCAATAATACGATATAATTTTTTGTGTCCTCCTCCTCTATGCCAAGAAGTAATTCTACCCTGATTATTTCGTCCACCGGTTTTAGATATACCTTTGGTCAAAGATTTTAAAGGTCTGCCTTTCCATAAACTAGTTTTATCAACTTGAACTAACTCTCTAAGGGAAGGAGTAATTGGATTAAAGTTTTTTAAAGCCATTTATTTAATTCCTCCAGCAAAATCGATATTATGATCTTTTTCTAATGTAACAATAGCTTTCTTTCTATTGATTTGAATCCCTATAATTCCTTTAAATCTTTTCTTCTTACCTTTAACGTTTAAAATATTTACTTTTTTAACTTTTACTTTAAATATTTCTTCTATAGCCTTTTTAACGGTAAGTTTTTCAGCAAATTTATCTACATAAAAAGCATATTTATTTTGCTCTGAAAGGGCCGTAGTTTTTTCCGTAATAATAGGTTTTCTAATTAAATCGTAATATTTACAAGAACTCATCTTAACCTCTCTTCTAAAACGCTCACTGCTTCTTGTGATAATAGGACATATTCATGTCGTATTATATCATAAACATTTGCTCCTATTTGTGGAACAATCACAGTATTATAAATATTTTTTGCAGCTAAAGAAAAATTAATATCTACTTTGTTTCCGTCTATTACAAAGAAACTTTTTCCTTGAAATTTGTTTAATATATTTACAAGAGCAGAAGTTTTAGGCTCATCTAGCTTTAAAGAATCTATTACCAATAATTTTCCTTCAGCTAATTTCTCAGATAAAGCATGGATTAAACCGAGTTTTCGTACTTTTTTAGGTAGTTTTGTTGCATGACTACGTACTCTAGGTCCGTGAGCTACACCACCACCACGCATTTGTACCGACCTAAGAGAACCTTGTCTTGCATTACCTGTACCTTTCTGCTTAAAAGGCTTTTTTGTGGTTCCTGATACTTCTGATACTGTTTTAGTTTTGTGGTTACCAGACATTGCTTTAGCTCTCTGCCAATCAATAACCTGCTTTATTATATCATCTCTGATAAATTCAACAGCAAATATATCTTCATTTAAACTAATCTCACCAACTTCTTCATTAGCAAGACTTAATATTTTAGTTTTCATCTTTATTTAACCTTATACAGTCTTATATAAAACTTTTATATAAATAAATTATTGCATGGCGTTTTGTTAATTTAGTAATCTTTAACCTCAACAAACATGTCTAAATATCTATTATACAGTTATTGAAATCTTTTTTATTGCATCTTTTACTGAAAGATACGAATTTTTGTGACCGGGTATACTACCCTGAATCATAATAAGCTTACGCTCTTTATCAACGGCAAATATTTTCAAATTTTGAATAGTAATTTGGTTACATCCCATGTGACCAGCCATTTTTTTGCCTTTGAAAACCTTCCCTGGGTCTTGTCTTTGTCCTGTAGAACCGTGCGAACGGTGGGATATCGAAACACCGTGAGAAGCTTCAAGACCTCTAAAATTATGTCTTTTCATACTACCGGCAAACCCTTTACCTATGGTAGTTGCCGTTATATCCACAAACTGTCCCGCCGTAAAATGATCTACTTCTAGACTTGCTGCTATATCAATAAAATTCTCATCAGAAATTCTAAATTCTTTTAATTTAGTTTTAGGAGATATTTTAGCATTAGCAAAAACTTGTTTCATAGGTTTGGTTACTCTAGATATTTTTTTATCTTTTACACCGATAACTAAAGCGTTATATCCATGCTTTTCTAGAGTTTTATGCCCTACTACTTGGCAATCATCAACTTTTACTAATGTTAAAGAAATTCTTTCTCCTTTATCATTAAAAACACTAGTCATTCCAATTTTTTGAGCAATTATACCGGTTCTCATTTATTCCCCACTCTCTAATTCAATCACTACATCAACACCTGCTGCTAAATCAACTTTACTTAAAGCATCAACAACAGCCGGATTCGGATCATCTATAACTAATAATCTTTTATGCTTTCTAATTTCAAATTGCTCTCTTGACTTCTTATGCACATGAGGAGATCTATTTACGGTAAATCTTTCAATTTTTCTAGGTAAAGGAATAGGACCATTAATGTTAGCAAACGTTCTTTTAACAGCACTAACTATCTCTTTTGTAGCTTGATCAAGACTACGATGATCAAATGATTTTAAACGAATTTTGATTTTATTTTTCATTCAGTAAACCTAATATTTAAACAGCAAGATGTTTTTTACACATCTTAAAATATAAATACCTATTATTAAAAAATAATAGGTATTCATAAAATCAATTAATTAACTACTTTTGTTACTACACCAGCACCAACTGTTCTACCGCCTTCACGTATAGAGAACTTTAACCCTTCCTGCATAGCAATCGGAGCAATTAACTTAACTTTAAAATTAGCGTTATCTCCAGGCATAACCATTTGCTTATCAGCCGGTAATTCTATCGTACCAGTAACGTCAGTTGTTCTAAAATAGAACTGTGGACGGTAGTTGTTAGTAAATGGAGTGTGGCGACCACCTTCTTCTTTACTAAGCACATACACTTCGGCTTCAAATTCATCATGAGGCTTTATACTACCCGGTTTTGCAAGAACTTGACCTCTTTGCACTGCTTCTCTCTCTACGCCACGTAATAATATACCAACATTATCACCTGCTTCACCGCTATCAAGAAGCTTTCTAAACATCTCAACACCAGTACAGGTAGAGGTTGTTGTGTCTCTCATTCCAACTATTTCAACTGGCTCACCAACTTTAATTTTACCAGCTTCTATTCTACCGGTTACAACAGTACCTCTTCCTGAAATAGAAAACACATCTTCTATCGGCATCAGGAAAGGTTTTTCAGTTTCTCTAGTAGGTTGCGGTATATAGCTATCCACTGCATTCATTAATTCATTAATAGCTTCTTCCCCTTTAGCTTCTCCATTTAAAGCCTGAAGAGCAGAACCTTTAATGAAAGGTATTTCATCTCCCGGGAAACCGTATTTTGATAATAATTCTCTTACTTCCATCTCTACTAGTTCTACTAATTCAGGATCATCCACCATGTCTACTTTATTTAAGAATACTACCATAGCAGGTACACCTACCTGTTTTGCTAGTAATATATGCTCTCTAGTTTGCGGCATAGGACCATCAGCAGCAGAAACTACTAATATTGCACCGTCCATCTGAGCAGCACCGGTTATCATGTTCTTTACATAGTCAGCGTGTCCCGGACAATCTACGTGTGCATAGTGTCTATTTTTAGTCTCATATTCTACGTGTGCAGTAGAAATAGTTATACCCCTTTCTTTTTCTTCAGGAGCAGCATCAATTTGATCATAAGCTGTAGCTTTTGCTCCACCTGTCTTAGCAAGTACTATAGTTATTGCTGCCGTTAAAGAGGTTTTCCCATGATCTACGTGACCAATAGTACCTATATTAACGTGCGGTTTAGTTCGTTCAAATTTTGCTTTTGCCATATTATTACTCTCTACAATTTTTTAGGTTTAATACAAGTTAATTTTTTATAAGTGCATTTTTTTTGCTAAATTTATTTGTCACCACTATCTCTGGAGCGGGTGATGGGAATCGAACCCACGCAGCCAGCTTGGAAGGCTGGAACTCTACCATTGAGCTACACCCGCATTGTGGCACTATTAATAAAATAATTTCAAAGCTATTTTGTTAACAGTACTATATCAATTTTATTCAGATTTATAAATATACACAATTATGTTTTATTTTTAAATAAAAATTAAACATATATACATGAAATTTTTTAAAATAAAATGATATGCTTCCCTGAACCATTTAAGTGGTGGAGGGAGAAGGATTCGAACCTTCGAACGCTTACGCGGGCAGATTTACAGTCTGCTGCCATTGACCACTCGGCCACCCCTCCTAAAGAACTTTACTGTATTAAATAGACTAATTCACTGTAAAATACAATATCTAAATTAGTATTAGGACCTAATAAAACTTCTTGCCGAATTATCAAATAAACAAATAGCAGCTTGCACATTTATTTAGTTGTAACTTTCTATAATAAATAGTAGTTTCTGTCAAGAACAAATTACTGGCGGTTTTCAATAAGATGCAAAATAAAAAACTTGATTCTAAAAATTATTATTATATGTATGGGAAACATCCTGTATTTTCTGCTCTTAATAATCCAAAACGTCAAATTGAAAATATTTTATGCACTAGGGAAATTTTTGATGCAAACAAACAATTAATAAGTACCAGATCTTACGAAATTGTTAATAACGATTTTTTATCTAAATTACTGGAAAATCAAGCACATCAAGGAATAGCCGCAAAAGTTAAGCCGATCTTTTCTTACAATCTAGAAGATATAGATATAAAAGCTCCCAAATGTAAAATTGCGATTCTTGATCAAATAACAGATACACAAAATATTGGAGCAATTATTCGCAGTGCTGCTGCTTTTGATATAAATGCTATAATATTACCTCAAGATAATTCTCCGAATGAAAGCGGAGGCATTGCTAAAGCAGCTTGCGGTACTTTAGAATTAATACCTATTATTAAAGTTACTAACTTACGCTCATGTATGAATTATCTTAAAAAACACGGCTTTTGGATTATAGGTCTAACAGGTTCTGCAAATGACTACTTTACCAATAAATTAATTTCCGACAAAACAGCATTAGTATTTGGTTCAGAAGATAAAGGCATGCGAAGATTAGTCGAAGAAACATGTGATTATTTAGGCAAAATCCCTATTTCTAAGAGAGTAGAAAGTCTTAACGTATCAAATGCTGCTTCTATAATTTTTCACTTATTATATTAGAGGTTATCTGTAAATATATTTTAAAGCTAATTATATTCTTTTTTGCTGCAAATTATAAGATTTTTTTGAAATACGAATAACTAGTTCCTTCAAAAATCTTATTAATTTTCGCTAAAAACACTCTTTAAATTATCAATTAAAATATATTTACATATAACCTCTTAGACATTACATCTAAAAATTTTTTTAATAAATCAAATATTGTTTTTTGTTTACTTCGATATAAATATTTAGTCTACTTATTTATATCGAAAAGTAAATAAGTTCTGTGGAAAAAATCTTATAATTTGCAACAAAAAAGAACAAAAACAGATTAATTTAATTTTCCGTACGCAAGAACCTAAATTTTAAATCATAACTTAGTTATATCAATTATATTTGAGAGAAAAGTCATGAAAAGGGGACAAAATGAACAAATTATCGAGAGTTTTGAAAGACAATTAGACATATTTATAAACGAATTTGCAGAAGAAGCGATAACAAAGGCTATATTAAATAATTTTTTTGATAAAGTAATCAATAATCTCAAAAATGAAAGATTAATTAATAATACTATATTTGATATATATCAAGGTAAAGCAGTAATTACTAAACCTATATATTCCGATTATATAGAATCTTCCGAACCTAAACATAACGAACATTGGCAAAAATTTTATAGTTTTAATCGTAATCTTATGATAGAAAGCACATTAGTATTTATTGCTAAGAATCTAAAAAAAGCTTCCTTTAAAGATAAATTATATTATAGCTTTGCTAAATTAGCTGAGCAATTAGATTTAAACGCAGTAAGTGATCATTTTATGAAAAAAATAGATAATTATATAACATTTAACAAATTATGAAAAATTACAGGACTGAAGGCGATTCTTTTGGAGAAATTCAAATAGAAGAAAAATTTTATTGGGGTGCTCAAACTCAAAGATCTTTAGAAAATTTTAAAATAGGCAGACAAAAAATGCCTGAAATTTTAATTCGTGCTCTTGCTATTTTAAAAAAATGTGCTGCGACGGTTAATCATGAGTTTGGCGATTTAGAAGCTAAAATAGCTACAAGTATCGATAAAGCCGCGACTAGAATTCTAAACGGCGAATTTGACGATAATTTTCCTTTAGTAGTTTGGCAAACAGGTTCCGGAACCCAAACAAACATGAATATGAATGAGGTAATTGCCTCTATAGCTAATGAAGAACTCACAGGCAAGAAAGGAGGAAAATCACCGGTACACCCTAATGATCATGTTAATAAAGGTCAATCTTCTAACGACTCTTTCCCAACCGCTATGCATATAGCGACCGTACTTGCAACTAAGCAGCAACTGATACCGGCTTTGAATAATTTACTTACCTCTTTGCAAGATAAGTCAAAAGATTGGGATAAAATTATAAAAATAGGACGCACTCACTTACAAGATGCGACTCCTCTAACTCTCAAACAAGAATTCTCAGGATATATTACACAAATAGAGTATGCCTTAGAACGTATAGAAGATGCACTAAAAAAAGTTTACTTACTTGCACAAGGCGGAACGGCAGTAGGTACAGGTATTAACTCAAGAATAGGCTTTGATATAAAATTTGCCGAGAAAGTAGCAGCGTTTACCAAACAACCTTTTAAAACGGCTCCTAATAAATTTGAAGCCTTAGCAGCTCATGACGCACTAGTAGAATTTTCCGGAACACTTAATACTATAGCAGTCAGCCTAATGAAAATAGCAAATGATATAAGGCTGCTTGGCTCCGGTCCAAGATGCGGTCTTGGCGAATTACACCTACCTGAGAATGAGCCTGGCTCTTCAATTATGCCCGGCAAGGTCAACCCTACGCAAGTTGAAGCTTTGACAATGGTTTGCAGCCAAGTAATGGGAAACCATGTTACGGTTACTATTGCCGGCTCAAACGGCCATCTTGAACTTAACGTATTTAAACCCGTAATAATATATAATATCCTACAATCTACCCAGCTACTATCAGATAGCGTAAATAGCTTTGTTACTCACTGTATTAAAGGATTAGAGCCTAATATAGCTCGAATTAACGATTTACGTGATAAATCTCTAATGCTTGTAACCGCCCTTAACCCGCATATCGGCTATGATAATGCCGCAAAAATTGCTAAGGAAGCACATAAACACGAAATCACTCTAAAAGAAGCAGCTAAAAAACTAGGTCTTTTATCGGAAGAAGAATTTGATAAAATAGTAGTACCTGAAAAAATGGTTGGACAATCTTAGGTTTTATATAAAAATATTAATTTAAACTATTAATAGTGCTGTACAGAATCTTATAAATAGGCTAGTATTAAATTAGTCTATTTATTATATTACCTATGTGAAACAAAATTTATCTAATCAAATTAACCTACTCGAAGCAAAAACTCATTTTTTCCGATCTAATACAGCGTGTACAAAACGGCGAACAAATTACTATTTGTAAGCATAACACTCCTGTTGCCGTGCTTTCACCAATCACACACAGACCAAAAATAGAAAATATAGTGGAAAAATTTGCTGAATTTAGTAAGGGTAAAACATTAGCACCTTATACTATTAAAGAGCTTAGAGATGAAGGCAGAAGATGAGTAATCGCTCTTTTATATTAGGACTGCTCTGTAGCTATTATATGGTGTTTTGAAGATGAAAAAAACGAACATTCAAAATTTGTATTAAACTATTGTATGAAGCATGGAGCTACAGTACCGTATCTTTGGAAACTTGAAATAACTAATACACTATTAGTATCAGAAAAACGTAATAGATTACATATAGCAGATACAGTTAAATTTATAGATTTATATAATTCTCTACCTCTTAACATATCAAATTTTAATTTTTCCATACATGAAATTACACAAACTGCAAGAAGCAACAATCTTACTACATATGATACAACTTATTTGCTAACTGCAATGCATGAAGGACTTCCTATAGCTACTAATGATAAAGCATTAATCAAAGCATGTCATAATAATGGTGT
Organism: Rickettsia endosymbiont of Omalisus fontisbellaquei; assembly: GCA_020404465.1. Classification (GTDB taxonomy): domain Bacteria; phylum Pseudomonadota; class Alphaproteobacteria; order Rickettsiales; family Rickettsiaceae; genus Rickettsia. The sequence goes on along the minus strand of DYDV01000003.1, from coordinate 786 downwards.
TCCTCTATTAAAAGAAAATTTATCTTAAACTTTTCATAAAATACTGTGGAAAGATTTAGGCTCTGCGTACGAAAAATTTAATTATTTATATTTTTAGATATTTTTTAGCGAAAATTAATAAGATTTTTGAGAGGATAGTTTTGTTTCCTATTTCAAAAAAATCTTATAATTTGCAGCCAAAAAGCACAAAAATATATTAATTAAATTTTTCTTCACACAGCCTAAATCTTTTATTATACTTAAACACAAATTATATAAATAAAAGATTACCATGGTTTTAAATATAAAAGCTCCTGAAAATATAGTATTAAAGCCGACCATTACAGTTTTCGGCGTCGGAGGTGCAGGTAGTAATGCAGTAAATAATATGATTAGTGCTAATCTGCAAGGTGCTAATTTTGTAGTAGCTAATACCGATGCACAATCGCTTGAGCATTCTTTATGCACTAACAAAATACAACTCGGTGTTTCTACGACTAGAGGTCTTGGGGCAGGTGCTTCTCCTGAAGTCGGAGCCCTTGCTGCCCAAGAATCAGAAAGTGAGATACGTAGTTACCTAGAAAATAGCAATATGGTATTTATTACTGCCGGTATGGGCGGAGGTACTGGCACCGGTTCTTCTCCTGTTATTGCACGCATTGCTAAGGAACTCGGAATTTTAACGGTCGGAGTAGTAACTAAACCTTTCCATTTTGAAGGCGGTCATCGTATGAAAACTGCTGATAAAGGACTTATTGAATTACAGCAATTCGTTGATACTTTAATTGTAATACCGAATCAAAATTT
>DYDV01000002.1 GCA_020404465.1 Rickettsia endosymbiont of Omalisus fontisbellaquei | reverse complement strand
CGATGTAAGAGATAAAACTTGGCAAGAGCTAAATCTTTGTGCTCCTATATTAGTTCCTAAGTGCAAGGCACTTACTCCTTCTGATCCTAACAGTGGCAATGCAATATGGGACGAAACTGACATAGGTGACCTTGCACAAGGAAAATGCCCGACGAATTGGATACCCATTGATCCTAGTAAACCTTTAGAACGCTATTGTTTATCATATTTTGATAGGAAAGTTGTCGAATTTGAACCTTTAGGTCAAAATGTCGGCTGTAGAGAGTCTACAGGATTACCTATAGAAGTTGGTTATAACGACTTTCCATCAAGCCAATTACCTGAAACCCCTTATAATCCGGCAACTAAAATAGGCGACTATATCTTAAACAAGAAACCGGTACAACAGGGGAGCATTATGGCATTTCCAAAGGATGGGGCATTTATAGATGCAACAAATAAACCGGAGAATACAATATTGCATACTGTAGAATTCAAAGTAACTTTAGATGCAATAATGGACGATATTGAGTATTTTGAAGTAAAAGATTTATGGTATGATGATTGCACATTAATATATGTTAACGGCACAAAGCTACTTAGCCTTCCTACTGACGTTAATTCTCTAGATGAGAAAAGGTACTGTAACAATGGAAATGACCAAGGTAAAGCATTACAAGCTAATAATTTACCGATTGATATAAAACGTTATTTAAAACAAGGAGAAAACATTATAAGATTCCAGCTAAGAGTTATGTTTGGCGGAGGGTTATATTTCCACATGCAATATAAAATGAAGAGATAAATAAATGAGTTGGATTATTTTTTATACGGTAATTTTTGCTTTACTAATTCTTGATTTAGGAATCGTACATAAAAAAAATACCGTAATGAGCTTTAAAGAAAGCGTACTTTTTAGTCTTTTCTATTTTGGAATAGCTTGTTTATTCGGTATCTATGTTTACTATAATACGGGGGCAGATCATGCTCGTGAATATTATACTTGCTTTCTTATTGAGAAAGCTATGTCACTTGATAATATCTTTGTTATCTCTATTATTTTTCAATTTTTTAAAATTCCCGGGAAATATCAACATCGTGTTTTATTTTTCGGGATAATAGGCGTAATAATATTCAGAGCTATAATGATTTACGGCGGTATTATCCTTATAAATAAATTTGCCTGGTTATTATATATTTTTGCCGTAATACTTATTGCTACCGGTATAAAAACTTTTTATGTATCACATAAAACTTTTGATATACAGAATTCTTATATTTACAAGTCAATAGTAAAAAATCTAAATATTACTCCTAGTCTTGAAGGAGATAAGTTTTTTGTTAAACGTAATAACAAACTATATTTTACTCCCCTTTTTATATCTTTAGTACTGATAGAAGCAATAGATTTAGTCTTTGCTATTGATAGTATCCCGGCAATATTTGCAATCACTAACGATATTTTTATAATCTATACTTCAAATATTTTTGCTATTTTAGGGCTTAGAGCTTTATTCTTTTGTTTAGCAGAGATTGTAGAACGTTTCAGTTATATAAAATATTCTTTGGCTTTAATTTTAATATTTATCGGCTTTAAAATATTTATTCATCATTATATAGCGATTCCGGCATATGTTTCGCTCACTGTAACTATTACTTTATTACTATTTGGTATAATTGCTTCCATAATTAGAAAAAATATCATTGACCATTAATAAAGGGGGTATATAATATTTTTTTATTTTTAAACAATTATAATGACTAAATTACTAAAAATATTTTTTATTACTATCATCATTTTTAATAGTAATACTTTTGCAAAAGAAACAGGCTTTTATATAGGAGCAGAAGGCGGAATAGTTGAGCCAGTCGTTAGTAAATTCCGACATAAACACTCAAATACCGAAATAATTTTAAAAAAATCAAGTATGTATAGCGGAAAAATAGGCTATATAATATATCCGCAGATAGCTATTGAATTTTCAGCAACCTATCAGCCTAAATATCGTCTACATTACGTATTACCTCAACAAAATTTAAATAACGGTCTTGCTATTCCTCCTACTCCGGGCAATACTAAAGTATTATCAAATATATATATGCTAAATCTTATTTATGATTTAGAAAAAATAAAAACTTTCACACCTTTTGTAATACTTGGAGGCGGTATAGCACAAGTAAAAGTTAAGCCTACCTCTTCTAGGTGGAGTGTTATAAATAGCGATTATTTTAAAGTAAGAAGAACTCATAAAAATTGTGTTGCTTGGCAAGCAGGTCTTGGGGTTTCACAAGATGTAACTTCAAATTTAAGTATTGATGCAACTGCAAAATTACAAACGGCATATAGAGTAAGGATTAATTATGATACACTTGATATGAAAACGGGGCAATTCGTGCCGGCAAATCCTATCAAAAAAACTATAGCCGTTGGAGAATTTGGCGTAGGATTTACTTATAGATTGCCATTTTAATAATTCTGTGAAATATTTATATAAAAGCTACAATGTCATCCCGCGGTCAAGCCGCGGGATGACACGAATAATCCAACCATATAAGGAAAAAATATGTCCGTAAAAACTAATAACTCTTCTACTCTTGCTAATGGTCATGATAAAACAGCAAAAAAACCGCATTCCGTACAATCAGTTGTTAACGGTGCGATTTCAGATCATAACACTTATGATGAAGTACCATATGAAAGCTATCCGTATGCCCTTACCAATCCTTATCACTTAAGTACACTTGCAACTCTTTTCGGTGTAAATGCCCCTGAAGTTGAAAATAGCAGAATATTAGAGCTTGGTTGTGCTGCAGGCGGTAATTTAATACCACACGCAGTTCTTTACCCAAAAGCTCATTTTGTTGGGGTTGATTTGTCTAAGGTACAAATTGACGAAGCAAATAAAAATGTTAAAGAACTAGGATTAAAAAATATAGAGTTCCATCATTGTTCGATAACCGATATTGACGATTCTTTCGGTAAGTTTGATTATATAATTTGCCATGGCGTAATTTCTTGGGTACCAAAAACCGTTAGAGATAAAATTTTTGAAGTTTGTAATAAAAATCTTAGTCCAAATGGAATAGCTTATATTAGCTATAATACGCTCCCAGGCTGGAATATGGTCCGTACTATTAGAGATATGATGATGTATCATTCTAGCTCATTTACAAATGTACGAGATAGAATAGCTCAATCTAGATTGTTACTGGAATTTGTTAAGGATAGCTTAGAGAATTCTAAAACTCCTTACGCAGAAGTATTAAAAACCGAAGCAGGGCTGCTTGCTAAACAAACTGATCATTATTTACGTCATGATCATTTAGAAGAAGAAAATGCTCAATTCTACTTCCATGAATTTATGAATGAAGCAAGAAAGCATAATTTACAATATTTAGCTGATTGTAATCTTTCGACTATGTACCTTGGTAATATGCCGCCGAAAGTAGTAGAGCAATTAAAAGCGGTGAACGATATAGTTAGAACCGAACAATATATGGATTTTATTACGAATCGTCGTTTTAGAACCACTTTGTTATGTCATAGCGACGTGAAAATTAATAGAAATATTAATAATGACGATATAATAAAATTTAACATGATCTTTAATATAGTGCCTGAAAAGCCGATTAAAGAGGTAGATCTTAATAATGCTTCTGAATCCTTAAAATTCTTCTTAAATGGAAATAAAGATTCTAATTTATCGACTAGTTCGCCTTATATGAAAGCTATTTTATACACTTTCAGCGAAAACCTAAATAACCCCTTAAGCTTTGAGAAAATAACTGCAGAAGCTAATAAAAAACTACATGGTACGAAATTAAACGAAATTAAAGCTGAGCTTTTAAATAATACTATGAAGCTAGTATTACAAGGTTACATTAGTATCACGACTCAAAAACATCGGAATCACCCTGAGCTTGATAAACCTAAAACAACAAAAATGGTTATACATCAAGCAAGCCATACCCCTTATATGTGGGTAACAAATTTAAAACATGAACCGATCGGCGTTAATTTCTTTGAGAAATTTGCACTTAGATATATGGACGGTAAACATGATAAAAAAGCAATTATTGAAGCTGTACTTGGTCATGTAGAAAAAGGCGAATTAACTTTAAGTAAAGAAGGTCAAAAAGTAGAAAACAGAGAAGAAATACGCAAAGAACTAGACAGCTTATTTACTCCGATGATCGAGAAATTTTCTTCTAACGCTTTGTTGGTTTGATTACCGTACGTTGTCATACCGCGACTTGATCGCGGTATCTCATGATGCAACCTGTGATACTAGATCCCGCGATCAAGTCGCGGGATGACATTATGTAAACTATGCCTATATTTTTTTATTTATTTGCAACATTAATAACTATCAGCAGCTTATGCATTGTTTTAAGCAAAAATTCCATATACTCAGTATTATGGTTAATTTTTGCGTTTCTAAACGGTGCAGGACTTATGATTTTGCTTGGAGCAGAATTTTTAGCAATGATGCTTATAGTTATTTATGTTGGAGCTGTAGCGGTGTTATTTCTATTTGTGATAATGATGCTAGATATGCATTTTAATAAGACAATAGTGCAGTTAAAAGAAAATCTAGCTTTAAGTATTTTTATAGCTTTGATTATGTTTGCCGATTTAGCAATAATTATTTTACTTGGTACTAAAAATATTAATTTCAGTTCGGATGTATCATTTGCCATAACACATAATATCTCAAATACTAAAGCAATAGGTAACGTGCTTTACACTGATTTTATGTTACCATTTCAAATGGCGGGGCTTATCTTATTCGTGGCTATGGTTGCATGTATTACATTAACGCTAAAGAAACGGGAGGGAGTAAAACGTCAAAATATATCAAAACAATTAAGCCACAATAAGAAAAATGCCGTATTAATGACAAAACCTCTTTTAAATAAAGGCGTTGGAGACATTAAGTATGAATGAATACATAACGCTTAATCATTATTTAATCTTAAGCAGCTTAGTTTTTACTATCGGAATGTTTGGATTATTTATGCATCGCAAAAATATTATCAATATATTAATGTCCATTGAGTTAATGCTGCTTGCAGTTAACATAAATTTTGTTGCATTTTCCGTATATATGCAAGAATTATCGGGGCAAATTTTTAGTATCATAATCTTAACCGTAGCAGCTGCCGAAACTTCAATTGGGCTTGCGATATTACTTATATATTTCCGCAATAAAGGCTCAATTGAAATTACTGATATTAACCAAATGAAAGGGTAAAGATGTATCAAAATATTGCCATAATGATCATCATGTTACCGCTTGCATCTAGCGTAATAAACGGGCTATTCGTAAAGATAATAGATAAAAAATTAGCTCAAATAATTGCAACCAGCTTTTTATCATTATCTGCTTTATTCTCACTAATAATATTTAGCCATACCGGTCTAGACGGACATATAATCCATATTAAATTATTACCATGGATTGAGGTTGGAAATTTTAAAGTAAATTGGTCGATTTATATAGATCAACTCACTAGCATAATGTTTATAGCCGTAACATGGGTGTCAACCGTTGTGCATATCTATTCGCTTGGCTATATGGCGAAGGATAAGGGAATTATACGCTTTTTGTCTTTTCTTTCGCTTTTTACTTTCTTTATGTTAATGCTAGTGTCAGCAGATAATTTCTTACAATTATTTTTCGGCTGGGAGGGCGTCGGCGTTTGCTCATATTTACTAATCGGATTTTGGTATTCAAAAGAATCAGCCAATAAAGCAGCAATTAAAGCTTTTATAACAAATAGAGCCAGCGACTTTGCTTTTATTTTAGGTATAATAACAATAATTTTTTACTGTGGCTCAGCAAACTATAAAGATGTATTTTCATCTGCAGAGTTATTATCTAATACAAAAATATTATTACAGTTTTCTATTCTAGATATTATTTGTTTATTATTATTTATCGGTTGCATGGGTAAATCTGCACAGATCGGTTTACATATATGGCTTCCTGATGCAATGGAAGGACCGACTCCCGTATCAGCACTCATTCACGCCGCAACCATGGTAACGGCCGGAGTATTCTTAGTGGCACGCTGCTCATATTTGTTTGAATACAGCCCTATAGTTCTACAATTTATTACAATTATCGGTGGTGTTACTTGCCTTTTTGCCGCAAGCATTGCTATTATGCAAAGCGATATCAAGAAGATTATTGCTTACTCTACCTGTAGCCAGCTTGGTTATATGTTCATGGCTTGCGGAGTATCTGCCTATAATAGCGGAATATTTCACTTAGTAACTCATGCCTTTTTTAAAGCCTTATTATTTTTATCAGCCGGCAGTGTAATACACGCAGTTCATGAGCAGGATATTTTTAAAATGGGCGATTTAAGAAATAAAATGCCGATAACTTACGGTAACTTCTTAATCGGCTCACTTGCATTGATAGGTATTTATCCGCTTGCAGGGTTTTACTCTAAAGACTCGATTTTAGAAGCAGCATACAGTAGCGGTTCGTTTATGTTTATTTTTGGGATAGTGGCAGCAATACTTACCGCTATTTATTCAATGAAAATTATTATGCTTGTGTTCCATGGCAAAACTAAGCTAGAAAAAGATGTTTTTGAGCATGCCCATGAACCGGCTAAAGTAATGAATAATCCTCTTATATTACTGGTAGCAGGCAGCTTTTTTAGCGGTATGATTGGTTATTATTTACTCTCTATGGATAAACCAAACGGCTATTTCCATGAAAGCCTATTTAATTTACATATTTATAAATTACTAATAAGTCATCCGCCTTTATATATAAAATTACTACCTATGGCGGTTGGCATTGTGGGGATTGTTATCGGGATTTTTGTATTTTCATTGTCATCACGGCTTTCTTCTATGTCATTCCTGCGAAAGCAGGAATCCAAAAAAAACAAAAACGACTGGATCCCGTGGTCAAGCCACGGGATGACACCCCTTGTATTAATTTCCAATATATTACGTAATAAATATTACTTTGATGAACTATATAATTGTTTAATTGTTAAGCCTATTAACTGTTTAGCTTCTTTATTTTATCTTGGCGACCAGAAAATAATCGATCGTTTTGGGCCAAACGGTTTTTCAAGGGTGGTTAATTGTTTTAGTGTTCTCACATGCAAAACACAAACAGGATATGTTTTTAATTACGCTTTATATATTGTATCGTTTATTGTTGTAACAATTAGTTTTTTCGTTTGGAAAGGTTTTTAAAAGAACATTGATGTCATTCCCGCGGAAGCGGGAATCCAGTACTTTAAAGCTTTATTTGAAAAGCTTGATTTATCTCGCTTTACCCTGGATTCCCGCTTCCGCGGGAATGACACAAAAATCTACGCAAGAATGACATCGAGTAGTATATACTAATAAAAAAACTCATAAAATCTTAAAATAACATGCTACAATTACCTATTATATCTATCAGTATTTTTCTCCCGCTAATAAGCGTGCTATATATTTTGCTGTTTATTAGTCAGAGTAAAAAGGCAGATAAACCGATATATGTAATGTATGTTGCCGTGCTTAGCTCTGTTTTAACATTCATCTCAACTATTTATATTTTAATAGAGTTTGACTCCTCAAACCCCGCTTATCAATTTGTTGAACGCTACGCTTGGCTTGATAAGATTGGGCTTGAATTTCATGTAGGTGTTGACGGTATATCGATATTTTTTGTAGCTCTAACTTCTTTTCTTACTCTTATTTGCATAATCGGAAGCTTATTTACCGTTAAAAAATACATCAAAGAATATTTAGTATGTTTTTTATTAATGGAATCTTTTTGTATAGGAGCGTTTACCTCAGTAAATTTACTATTATTTTATCTGTTTTTTGAAGCAATATTAGTGCCGATGTATATTATTATTGGTGTATGGGGTGGCGAAAATAGAATATATGCAGCTCTTAAATTCTTCTTATATACTTTCTTTGGTTCGGTATTTTTCCTACTTTCATTAATTTATATTTATAGCAAAATTCATAGTTTTGATTTAACTTACATTGCTGAACTTACGGGTAATATTCCATTATTTGCTCAGCAAATTTTATGGTGGGCTATCTTTATTGCTTTTGCCGTTAAAATCCCCATGATTCCGTTTCATACTTGGCTACCCGATGCACACGTACAAGCTCCGACCAGCGGTTCGGTTATTCTTGCCGGTATTTTGCTAAAACTCGGCGGTTACGGTTTTTTAAGAGTATTACTACCACTATTTCCGAGTGTATCACAAGAATTTGCAATTTACGTAATTTACCTTAGTGTTATTGCTATAATATACGCATCACTCGTTGCTCTTGCTCAAAAAGATATGAAGAAGATGATAGCATATTCATCTATTGCACATATGGGATATGTTACGATAGGTATTTTTAGCTTTACTGAAGTCGGAGTTAGCGGAGCAATATTTCAGATGCTTAGCCATGGTGTTATTTCTTCATGTCTATTCTTAATAGTCGGTACTTTATATGAAAGATTACATACAAAAGAAATAGCTAAATATGGTGGTGTAGCAAGTAAAATGCCGGTGCTTGCCACATTTTTCATGATTGCAATGCTCGGTTCTGTCGGGCTACCAGGAACTAGCGGATTCATTGGAGAATTTTTAAGCCTGCTTGGGATTTATAAGGTAAACGTAATAGCAACCTTTATAGCGGCTCTTGGTATAATCCTTGGGGCGGTTTATATGCTGAAACTATATAAAGAAGTAATGCTCGGTGAGATTACTAATAAAGAAATTATGCATTTCAGAGATTTATATAAATACGAAATAATCTCAATAGCTCCTTTAATATTACTAATTATTTACTTTGGTCTAATGCCGAGTTCTATTCTAAATGTATTCCGCTTATCGGTAGAAAATTTGTTGGTTAGATTTGGTAACTAATTAGGTGTGCTGTCATACCGTGGCTTGACCACGGTATCCAGAAAACGTCATACAATATTACTAATTTTATTACTGGATACCGTGGTCAAGCCACGGTATGACAAGGACATGCTATCACTTCATCAATTAAAATTTAATATCGAGCAAAGAAGTTTGTTTGACCTAAATATTACTCTGCTACCTTCTGCTATTACATATATCAAAGGAGCTAACGGCTGTGGTAAAAGTTCGCTACTGCGGATGATAGCCGGAATTATGCAACCAAGCAGCGGTAATATTTACTATAAAAATAGTAGTATTAACAATATCGCTAAACCTTATTGTACTTATATCGGTCATAATTTGGGTCTAAAATCCGAAATGACTGTTTTTGAGAATCTAAAATTTTGGTCGGAAATTTATAATTCTACTGAAACCTTACAAGCCGCCGTTCATTACTTCAAATTACATGATTTATTAGATGAAAAATGCTATAGTTTATCTAGCGGGATGCAGAAAATCGTAGCCGTAGCAAGGCTTATTGCCTGCCAATCTGACTTATGGATACTTGATGAAGTTGAAACTAACTTAAGCAAAGAAAATAGGGATTTACTAAATAATTTAATTGTCATGAAAACAAATAACGGCGGTATTGTTCTTCTATCCTCTCACCTAGAAAATTCTATAAAATCAGCACAGACATTACAACTGGATTAACTATTATTGTTTTTGCGTATTTTTATAAATCTTCCAATGCACAATAAAAAACCCAAGGCTAATTATCATCCAAATTAAACAATTAGTTACTGTGCTTATAGCACGTGCTTTAATAATTTCTATATACTCATTTCTATCCTTAATTCTCAGTTCTTCTAACTCTCTTGGAGACAAGTTTTTTAATTCCTCATATTTAAATGATTTTAGGCTTAAATATTGCTCATTAGTACTATACTTTACTAGTTGTTCATTAGTATATTCCGGTAGAGACAATGTAATGAACTCCTTAAATGTCAAAGCAAGTGTTACTAACATCACTATAGTAGTAACAAAGCAAACCACCATACTATAAATTTGTTTTATAAGCATAATTTCTCAGTATTTTATAATCATTTACGATTATAAAAGTCAAAAAAAGAAAAGCAATAATTAAATTACAAAGGTTTATGAAATTTCGCATGCAAAGTTCGAGATTTCATAAGTAACACTTATGTAAATTATACATCAGGCAACCCTTCATTATTAAAAGTAAAATTAAGCACTCCTGAAAGTGCTATACCGTTTTTAGCGAAATCATTTATAGGATTATACTCATCTAGAGAAGTAAGAAAAACAGGTGGCTCAATTTTTATTTCTGTACATGACGGAAATTTGTTATGAAAAGTTTCTATAGCTCTAGGGGGGTTACAATCTAAATACCTCCAATAGGCAATAAAATTCCAAGAAGATGCTAAAGGACCACTGTCACTGGTCATTGGATCTGTTTGGAAATCAGAAATTATGGAGAGCATTGCCATAAAATGCTTATATTCTACTGTATATGGACTACTAGTTATAGCGTGAGATATATTTTTTATACCATTCCAAAACCTAGATAAATAATGATAATCAGAATTAAATGATTTTATTACATCTATAGTAATGGCGGTAGGCGGCTCAGAATTATAGGTACAATAAACTTTTACTCCATAGACACTTTCTACAATTTCTTTTTTTATACCTGTATCGTTTAGCATATTATACTCCTAATAAATGAAAAGTCGACAGACGAAGTTTAATTTGGAAAAGAGCAAGGCGTTTTGATATTTTTAACCGCAGCGTAGTTAACCTACGTGAGGATTAAAAATGAAAAACAACGTAGCCAATTTTTCAAATTAAACGAGTATATTACCTATACTCATAATCTTTGTGTAGTTTACTAGCAAGTGCCTGTTCCCATCTATCGCCGTTTTGCAGTAATTTTTCTTTATCGTAAATAAGTGCAGTATGAGTTAGGCTTGCAAACTCAAAATTAGGACCTTCAACTATTGCATCTACAGGACAAGCTTCTTGGCACAACCCGCAATAAATACATTTTGTCATGTCTATATCATAACGTGTGGTACGTCTGCTGCCGTCTTCTCGTTCGTCCGCTTCGATAACTATAGCTTGTGCTGGACAAATCGCCTCACAGAGCTTGCAAGCAATACAACGCTCTTCACCGTTTTCATAGCGACGCAGAGCATGCTCACCCTTAAATCTTGGGCTAACAGGGCTTTTTTCATAAGGATAATTTATGGTAACCTTGGGCTTAAAGAAATACTTTAAAGTCAAAGCCATTCCCTTTACTATCTCATATAGAAAAAACGATTTTAAATAGTTTATCATAATATTAAAAAAATACCTGTCATCCCGTGGCTTGACCACGGGATCTAGTAAAATAATTTATAGTGCTTTTAATTCGTATATTTTTTCTGGATCCCGTGGTCAAGCCACGGGATGACAATGGAGAGCAATGATACTCTCCCCTCTAAACATTCGGTAAATTATCAGTATATACTAACACGCTTGATACTAACACCACCCAAAATAAAGTCAGAGGTAAAAACACTTTCCATCCCAAACGCATTAATTGGTCATAGCGATATCTCGGCAGGGTCGCTCTAATCCACAAAAAGCAGAATAATAAGAATCCGACCTTAAATACAAACCAAAAGAACCCTGGAATACAATCTAACCACGATATATTAAACGGCGGTAAATAACCTCCTAAAAAGAAAGTAGTAGTCATTGCACTAACAAGTATCATATTAGCAT
>DYDV01000001.1 GCA_020404465.1 Rickettsia endosymbiont of Omalisus fontisbellaquei | reverse complement strand
CGTAGCCAATGATAATCATCTTTTATTGTTTGTCCGTGAACTTCAAAGCTGTAATTTTGCTTATTTGCTATTGGTGGCTTCATGTTTTTTATTTTTTTGTGTTGTTTTATGTCATTCCCGCGAAAGCGGGAATCCAGGGTAAAGCGAGATAAATCGAGCTTTTAAAAAGCTTTAAAGTACTGGATTCCCGCCTACGCGGGAATGACAAGTGTTAAGATAAAACTAATTAATAGAGATAATACAATAAATATAGCAGTTTGCTGATTATGCCAAGCAGATATTTTACTTAAAATAGTATCCCAAATAACCTTAAAATTAAGATACTCTTCTGCATCTTCGTTATTGTCTGCTGTTTCTTTATATTGATCAATACTGAAATAGATAAGTTTTTCAATATATTGGTATAAGTCAAGATTGATGTCTTCTGTTGAAATACGTGGTATTTTTCTAAATATTAAAGCTAATAATAGCGAGATTGCAAGGATAACTAGCTTGTTAGAGTTAGCCTCATATAATATTTGAACAGGATAGAATAAACATACACATAAAGTTATGATACAGAAAGAGAGATAAAGCACTTTTGTCATACCGTGGCTTGACCACGGTATCCATAAATATTTAGTATCATTGCTTATTTTTTTATTGGATACCGTGGTCAAGCCACGGTATGACAAGTGTATACTTTCCAACAACAACCCAAATAACACGGTACAAGTTGCTATCTTGGAAAATAGTATTACATTATTCTCGTTTAAAATATTAGCTATTTCATCTTTGATATAAGAAGAGCTAATAGGAAGTAGGGAGGTATATATCAATATGCTAACTACAAACCCACCTAATAGAATAAGATTAATTGGAGTATTCTGAAGATCTTGGTAATTTTTAATATTGTACTCATCTTCTATATAAGTGAAATATAAAGCAAATAACCCGTTATATAATATATGTATGAATATAAAGCTTGTAATAAGATAAGCTATATTTGGAGAGTTTATACTAATAGCCGCTAATATAAAACCAAGCTGCGACACGGTAAGATAACATATCAATCGTTTAAAGTTTTTCTCAATTAGAGAAAATACTAACCCGTAAATGATCATTGATATTCCAAAAAACTTAAGTATCTCAAGACCACTAAATAATTTTAAAATGATAATTAAAGTAACTTTAGTAGTGAAACTTATTAAATATATTACGCCACTACTTGAAGCTACCGGGTAACAATTAACCATCCAACCATTTACAAAAATAGCTCCAGCATTAATTAAACAGCCTGCAAGTATTAATATTGCCCGTAACTCAAAATTATATATTGATTCTGTTAAAGAAATAAATGCGGTATTACCTGTTGTTTGGATTAAAAGGGTCATGCCGATTAAAATTAACCCGCTACTGAATAAATGTGTGAGAAAATATTGACGTACCGGTTTTATTTTTAATTGGTCACAAAAAACAATTATGCAGGCAAAAATTGTCATGAATTCAAGCGAGATTATCATGGAAATAAAATCAGTCGCAAATACACATATAATAGAGGATAAACAGTATAAACTACCTATTAAGCATTCTAATTTTCTATTTTGGGAAATTGTATAAAGATTTAAGATAGCAGTAACAATTAGAAATGCTAAAGCTATTAATTGATTTTGAGAGCTAAGGTCAAAAGCAAGTTCAAAATTAGCTAGCGAAAGTGCAAATTGAGTGTTTTGAATAAACATTTTAATCTTTAAGTAGAAGCTGTTAAAACTGCTAAAGTGTTGTTGCGTGTATCAATTTCATCACTGTCATCCCGCGACTTGATCGCGGGATCCAGCTTAAAATACTAATATTATTATTAGTTTAAATTGTTTTTCTGGATACCGTGGTCAAGCCACGGTATGACATCGGACACTTTTTTCGAGCCATGAAACAACGCTGCTTTTAGCTAGGAATGATATCAACTTTTTTTAATATCTTGTCTAGTATTGTGTCTTATTTCTTCGATATCTTTCATGAATTGATCAGCATCTTCAGAATCAAGGTGAGGACCATTTTTAAAAGCTTCCTCTAGGTCTCTTACTGCTATAGAAGGCTTGGTTTCTACAGGCGTAATCCTTGCTATGATATGGTTACCTTTTTGAACGTCAAAACTCTCGCCTTTATAATACACTCTATTCATAATATCTGAAAAAGAACGTACAAATTCTGTTGCTCTAATAATTTGTGCCATATTTATCCTCATAATTACTATATTTACATATTATATGATTATATGTAAATTATGTAAATATGTATTATATAATATAAGCTAAAAATTCTCTGATTAAGATTTGAATAAAGTAAAATAATGTTATAGCTAAGGCACAAATAATGATGCTGATTCGCATAGAGTAGGGTAGCGGCTTTGCCGTGCTATATTCTGCTAAAGCAGGTTTATAAATAGAGCTTAATATTTTGAGAAGATAAAGGCTTGAGAATATACTACTAGCTATTACGACAACCATAACAATGACTTGATTCTGTTCGCTTGCGGCAAGTAATATTGAGAATTTGCTAATAAAGCCGCTAAAGATAGGTATACCGATTAGCGATAATGAAGAGATAGATATAATAAAAGAAATTAAAGGAAATTCTTTGGATGTACCATGCAAATCCTGTACTTGATCGGCTTTCTTTAAACTATAAATACTTCCCATACTATAAAATAAGCAGATTTTTGTAAAAGAGTGTGAAACTAAATGTAAGATTGCGGCTCCAAGTGCTTTAGGTGTTAGCATGAAAGCACTAAGCAATGCAAGGCTTAGTTGATTCATAGTGGAATAGGCGAGTATTTTTTTGATATTATCCGTGCCTAGTGCTTTTATTGAGCTGTAAAATATGCTTACTATCGGTATGAAAATTAACCAGTTAAACTCAGCAAATATCATTTGTAAATACGATAAACCGAATATATATAATAGGATTTTGTAAATACAAAACAACCCAGTTTTAACAACTATTACGGCATGTAGTAAGCTACTAACAGGGTAATGTGCAACCATCGCGGCAGGAAGCCACGAATGCACCGGAAAAATTGCAGTTTTGGCAATACCGAAAATAAACATTAATAATAAAATAATCGATTGGCTTTGAGAAAAATAATTTTCTACTAAACTCCCACTTGCAAAATCTCCGTTACCGGTTGTAGCATAAATAATTATCACTGCCGGTAAAAATAATATTGTGGCAGAAATCATCAGAATTTTTAGATATTTGTATAACCCGCTAAGTACTATGTTATTTCTAGTATGCCCTATTAGGAATGCTGTAGAAATGGTTAAAAGCTCATAGCAAATAAACATCGTGAATAAATTGGCTGATAGTGCAATTAAAACACCGATTAGAATAGTTAAGTTAAAGAAAAATAAGAATCTAGAAGAGTGTTCTATATTATTAATAGCAAGATATTTTGGAGTGTAAAGTAAAGCACAAATCCATAAAAAGCCTATTAGGCTCAAGAATATAAGCCCTAAAGGCTCAAGATGAAATCCTATAGAGTAATTACTGAATATATTAAATTCAAACCCTGCTCTAATACCTTTTAAAAACAACCAGTCTATAATTAAAATATTACCGAAGAAAAAAATAGCGATAGTAATAAGTAAAAAATTACGTATAAAACTATCTTTTTGAGTAGCATACGGGCTGGTCAAGTTTAATGCACCGACTAGCAAAGTTGATAGAATCAAAAGACTCGGAGTAGTAAATTGTGTAATCATGTGTTCCACCGTCACCCCGTGGCCTGACCACGGGGTCTAGTTAAAAATACTAAAATTATTAGTATTTTAAGTTGTTTTTCTGGATACCGTGGTCAAGCCACGGTATGACACCGAGTAGGTTTTTCAAGCCGTGCAACAACACTCTCTTTACCTTTTTCCTACATTTCTATAGTTTAACCACTCTTCAAACTCAGAAGGTTGTAAATTAATTTCTTTAGCAAGTTTTTGAAGCTTGATAGCTGCTGCTTTTCTTTTTTTTAAAATTTTCTTTGTAATATAAAATTTCATAATATTTAGGTTAATCAATTCTTCCAAAAAGTAACTTTCACCATTTTATAATGATAAAATAGTGATCCTATCGAGCTGAGTAGAATTATAATAAAATCTAATAGTAGATTTTGTCTAAATAGTAATTCAAGAATATTTACTTTGATAAAAAATAACGGGCTGATAGGTAAGCCACAGCTGCAAATAATAACAATTATTATTAAAACTTTGTTAGGATTTCTTTTATAGCTTTCATTATAAGCATCTATCAAGAAAAGAGCTATTTTATTTATACTATCTGCAAGTAATAAGCTTGGTAAAAGTATTATGCCGTTTGCGGTAACATATAAGAGAAATACGTAACCTATTTGAGTAAAACATGAATAAATTATAATATTCTTGAAATCTTTTGCCTGGTAAGCAAAATACGGGGCTATAATAAGAGTAGCTAAAGCAATAGGTCTTATAAAATTTGTAATAGCAATTTTAATTGTCTCATAGCCTATAATAATATAAGTAAATTTATATATTATATATAGTCCTATTATAGTAGAAATCCCGGCTAAATATACTAAAATAACCGAAGAAGTAGTGCTATAAGCTCTCATCATCCAGAAATGTAGGGGGAAGAAAGCGGTTTTTAAAATAATACCTATCAAGAAAAAAGCTATAGCTATAGTGATTATACGGGAATTATGATGTTCTTGTAGATAAGCTGCAACATCGTACATATTTAAGCTACCCGTAATGCTTAGTAAAAACCCTATGGCTATAAGAATAAGGGTTGCACCGATACTACCCATGATTAAATAATCAAAAGCTCCGATTAAAGATTTCGGGTTACTACCTGAGGCTATCAGGACATAGCTACTAAGTGCCGAAATTTCTATAAACACATATAGATTAAAGAAATCGTTAGTACTAATCATCCCTAAATAGCCGGTATGAGCAAATAATAATATACCATAAAATAAAGATTTTCTATTATTGTTGATATATTTTAGAATAGTCTTATCGGTAATCTTATGACAAAAAACTAAAAAGAATAATAAAACCAGGTTAAGATAAATAATAATAGCTTGGTTTAGTGAATTTAGCCGATATTCTATTCCTATTTTTGCAGTCCATCCTCCCATGGTGTAAGATAGTTCCGTATTTTGTATAATGCTATATCCATAAACACTGACCAAAAGGCTAGATAAAATGCAAGCTATGGTAATTACTCGTGCCAAGGCAGTAAAGCGGAAAGATATTATTGAGAGTAAAGCACCGAATAAGGGGAATAATATTTGTATGATAGGAAAATGGTTAGCTAGGATCATTTATACTCCTTCATTTCGCAGGAGTATATTTATCAAAATTAATTTCATTTTCTGATATTGTACCAAAATGTTTATAAATTTGATATATTAAACTTAAAGCTACGCTAAGAGTAGCAAACCCAACTACTATAGCAGTTAACATTAATACATGAGGTAAAGGGCTAGTGTAAGTAGTTAGTCCATCTTGTAAAATAGGTACACCGCCTGTTTTAATTTTTCCGATACTTAAATAAAATACTAATACCGAACTTTGAAAGATTCCAAGCCCGATAATTTTATGAATATAATTACGACTTGTAAGCATTATAAACAAACCGCTAGTTAGTAAAATCAAAGCAAAGAAATATATTAAATGTGACATAACATTGTCATACCGTGGCTTGACCACGGTATCCAAAAAAAATTAAAAAGACTGGATCCCGCGATCAAGTCGCGGGATGACAGTTAATATGCTTTGAAAGACTGATTAAATATACATGTGACTTTTTTACCCTTACGTACAGCGAGCTTAGGAAAAACCTGTTCAAGGATCACCATATTAGGATTATCTTGAGCAAGGCGATAATTTACTAAAGATTCTCGAAGTGAATCATCTACAGCAAAAATACCGGAAATTTCAGCGTTTTTATCCCTAAATTGAAGATAGGTAAACTCGCCGTCGTCAAAAATTTTAATAGGAGCTATTTCTTCGCTGCCGCTAATATAGTAATTAAAGTTATATTTTTCAGGATGAGTAAGATCGGGGCTTGCCAAGGAAGCAGAAAAAGTTTGCATATGACCGCTCATATTATCATTTTCGTCATCCGGATAAAGAAACTTTACGTTAAAGACCATTTCAGGATCACGCATATCAAGCGTTTCTGCAGCATATAGTTCAAAGAAGTAAGTTCGTTTATTGGTAATTAAAGTCATATTAGTAGTAGCATCCGGTTCCATCGGTTTAATAAAAATCCTATGACCGGCAGGCACTATTTGCCATGAAGTAGTATCTCCCATAGAAAGACTTACTATTTCCTCGTCTCTTACTAGTTCTATACTTGCTTGATAGCCGTAATATCCTGTAAACTTAAAGACATCATCAGGGTTATAAGTCATAACTCTTAAGCGTGGGTCTCGACCTAGAGGTCGTGATATAGTAAGAGCAAATACATCTAATGTAAGTATTATAAAAGTACAAAATATTATTAGTTGCTTCATATTATTTCTGATTTTTATTCCTTAATAACTTTAGCTTGTAACTAGTAACGGTAAAATTGAACGGCATAT
This sequence comes from Rickettsia endosymbiont of Omalisus fontisbellaquei, assembly GCA_020404465.1. Classification (GTDB taxonomy): domain Bacteria; phylum Pseudomonadota; class Alphaproteobacteria; order Rickettsiales; family Rickettsiaceae; genus Rickettsia. The sequence continues at coordinate 6,676 of DYDV01000001.1, read as the reverse complement.
CAGGGGATGTACTCGTACTGATAGAATCCATTATAAATCCGATTCTTGCTTCCCATACCATATTTTCTAAAATTTCACCCGTACTATTTTTTGCCAATGACTCAAAAGTAACAACTGCCTCATTATCGTTTATATTGTTAATTGATAATACATTAATTGAGCGTCTATATAGTTTTTGATATCTTATGACCGGTGATAATGAGTTATCAATATTCATAAAATTAGCAAATTGCATATAAACAATACTCGTAGAAGCATTTTTGATAAAGGTAAATTGTTCTTTTAATATATCGTAATTATATTCTTCTCGTTGTTTTACATAATTCTGAAGCATAATATTTGCAACAGAAATATAAGGATTTGATAATGATGAATGTTTAGTATTAGTAACGGTAGCTTGTTTTTCGGCATCATCTTTTATTAAATAACTTACTTTTTCGTTTATTGGTAGCAATATATCAATATTTATACAAATTAAAGTGAATAATAAGGTAAAAATCGTGCATATTAAAAGTAGAAGACTTCTATGACTTAACGGTAAGATATACTTAAAATTATACCATTTTCTTGCATCAATAAAATATTCACCGGATTTTATATATTCTTGTATTGCGTTGGTTAATGGGTCCATAATTACTAGATTGATAGCTAATTTATTTTGTTTTATAACTCTACCATAATTATTATAATATGATTATGATTTGTTAATTTAATGTTATTTAAGCTATAAAATAAGTTTATATTGTTGCTACAATACCAAATATTATTTAACTTTAAAATTAAAATAAATAAATTATAAATTAAAATTATACAATAACAATTATTGATGGTAGTTATTATATTATACTCGCCCACTTGAAAAACTGGCGACAATGTCCTTGTAAGTCCGTAGGTAGCCACGTATTAAGTATACGCTCTGCTTCTCGGCTTATAGACTTCTTGCTCTTTTCCAAGTTGAACTTTGTATAAATACCCTTTATTTACTTCAGAGTATAATAGTTTACAATCTTTTTAATATTTTTTTATATTTATAAATAGATTTTTTCAAAAAATGCTTGTGAACTATTGTATAGTAAGGTAATTTTAAAATAGTAACAAGATAATTTAATAATGTATAATTAGAATGTTAAAATCATTAAAGTTTTTATTAGTATTAATTATGCTTTCTCAATTGTTGTCATGTACCCCTTCAGCTCCTTATGAAATTAAAAGCCCGTGCGTTTCTGCTGATATAGATGATGGATCGAGTTTAAGCATAAATCCTTGTATAAGAAGACCGGTTAATTCAGTAAATATAGCATAAAAGCAATAGTTTTACACAATAACAATGTAATAATAAAAATACCTTTGATATGAATAATATATTTGGCTTCTTTAAATCAAGTAATAACTCGCAAAGCGGTTCAGGAGATACACAAAATCAAGAAAGTATTAAATCAGCTAATCCTTTAAAAATTACTCAGAATTGGTATGAAGAGCGATCTGATAAGTTAATTGTTCAACGTAACTTACTTATCATATTAATAATACTACTAACCATTTTTATGGTTATATCAACTTTAGTAATAGCATTTGTAGTAAAATCTAAACAATTTGATCCTTTTGTTATTCAGCTAAATAGTAATACCGGACGTGCCTCGGTGGTAGAACCTATTTCATCACCGGTATTAACGGCGGATGAGTCTCTTACAAGATATTTTATAAAGAAATATATAACGGCACGGGAAACATATAATCCGGTTGATTTTGCAACGATAGCTCGTACGACAATAAGATTATTCTCAACAAGCGGTGTTTATTATAATTATCTTGGCTATATAAGAAATAAAGATTTTGATCCTACTTTAAAATATAAAGAAGATAATACTACATTTTTAGTAATAAAATCATGGTCAAAAATCGCAGCAGATAAATATATAGTTAGATTTTCTGTAAATGAAACATCAGGAAGCCAATTAGTTTATAATAAAATAGCGGTAGTAAGTTATGCTTATGTACCTATGCAATTAACAGATTCAGAACTTGATGTAAATCCGGTAGGGTTTCAAGTTAACGGATATAGGGTAGACGATGACAATAGTTAGATTTTATTTTTTAGTTTTTGTATTATTAAGCGGCTTTACAATACAACGAGAGTGTCCACTTGTAGATGATCCATGTAATAGTAGTAGTAATAATTATGTAGATGATTTATCTATAACTAAAGATAATAGGATAAAAACTTATATATATAATCCAAATGAAGTTTATTTATTAGTTTTGCATTTTGGCTTTCAATCGCATATAGAATTTGCTAAAAACGAAGAAATCCAAAATATAATTCTTGGTGATGCTTATGCTTGGAAAATAACTCCTTTGGCAAATAGATTATTTATTAAGCCTCTTGAAAAAGATATTCGCACAAATATGACTATTATAACTAATAAAAGAACATATGAATTTGATATCGCTTCTACGGAACTTATGATGGGTAACGAAAGGGATTTAGTATATGTAATTAAATTTTACTACCCTAAGAAAAATAGTAATTACATGGCAAGATTTTAATTGGTGTCATTGTTCGTAGATACGTCATTGCGAGGAAAAACTGCAAGTTTTGACGAAGCAATCTCAGGAGTTTGTTATTACTTCATGAGATTGCCGCGTCGCCTACGGCTCCTCGCAATGACGAGGTATAAAACACTTTAACTAATATAATTTATATATGGCTGAAGAGCAAAATAACAATAATAATAATACCGGTTCTTTATCAGGAGCAGATTCGCCTGAAGTACAAAGAGAATTATCAAAAGTTTCAGTTAGCTTTAATAAGAGTATTGCGATAGTAGTCGTAATTTGCGGTATTTTTATATATATTTTTTATACTCTTTTTTTTGGCTCTAAAAAAGAAGAAATACCAGAGACTCAGATACCGAGTAATATTGTAAAACCTGTCACGGATGTTGATGATAATATTCCGGAGATTCCAAAGTTACCTGATCCGCCTAAGCTTGAGACGCCTACAGCTCCACCGCCTCCTCCTCCGATAGTAGAAGTTCCACCGGTCTTACCTCCTACTACTCCTGTAGAGGAGAATAAAGATAAAACACTTCCATTGCCACCGGTTTCATTGCCTTCCACTTCAGGAACGCTAGTTGAGAGTGATGCAGAGAAGCAACGTCGTGAAGCAAAAAGAAAATCAGCTATAGTGTTGGTTGGTGGTGTAGAGCCTAAAAAAACACCGGAACAGATTACGGCAGAAGCGACATTTAAAGATCGCGGTGATATGTCGTTGGTTCTCGGACGCGGTAAATTAATTGATGCAGTGCTTGAGACGGCAATAAATAGTGATCTCGGCGGTGAAATAAGAGCCATTATTAGTAGAGATGTATTTTCTGAGAAAGATAAAGTTATATTAATACCGAAAGGATCAAAAATATTCGGTAAATATGCAACCTCAACTTCATCAGACAGTTACGGTAGAGTTTCTATAATATGGGATAGAATCGATTTAACTAACGGTTATACTATAGAATTTGACTCACCTGTAGTTGATAATTTAGGTAGACCGGGACTACAAGGAAGAGTCGATAATAAATATAAAGAACAATTTGCAAATGCCGTATTACAATCCGGCTTTAATATAGGTCTTGCTAAAGTCCTTGATAAGTTAGTACCGCCTCCTATAGATTCGCAGGCAGCAGCAACTAATAGTGCTACAGCCACACAATTGTTAAATACTGCTCAAACTATTGCGGCTAATACCGGTATGGATGCAAATACTAGAATAGTTACAATTTGTACTAATATACTTGCTGCTATTACCGATAAAACTTCGACTGCTTATACTACTATGACTCAAGCGTGTACAACAGCACAAACTGCTTCTTCAGCGAATACTGCTGACCAGAGACTTCAAACCTTAGTACAAGCAGTTAATACGGCAGCTTCAAGTTTGCTTACTACTACATCTATAGCATCAACTCCGACGCAAGCACAACAAGCTTCTACTCAAGCTTTTACGGATGTTACAAATGTTGTACAAAATATGATAACTCAGCAGCAATTTAAGCCTACGACAACGGTTAATCAAGGTACGCCGGTTAGAATATATGTTAATAAGGATTATAAATTCCCAAAAGCCGTTTTATTAAAATCGCAGGTAATGAAATGAGTGAAGAATTTGCAGCCTTAGAGACGTTTTTACTTCCGTTTAAAGAGCTTTTCGCCGAAAAAGGTATTAACGAGGTTATGATTAATCAGCCTGGAGAAGCATGGGTCGAAAAAGGAGGTGATGTATACTCTAAGCAAATACCGGAACTGGATAGTGAACATCTGCTTTCATTAGGGCGTTTAGTCGCTCAATCTACCGAACAGATGATTTCAGAAGAAAAACCGCTGCTTTCAGCAACTTTGCCGAATGGTTACCGTATTCAAATAGTATTTCCTCCTGCTTGTGAGATAGGACAAATCATTTATTCTATCAGAAAGCCTAGTGGTATGAATTTAACTTTAGACGAGTACGCTAAAATGGGGGCATTTGATGAAACTGCAACAGAGAGTTTAGTAGATGAAGATGCAATAATTTTAAATGATTTTTTAGCTGAAAAAAAGATTAAAGAATTTATTAGACATGCAGTTGTTTCAAAGAAAAATATCATAATTAGCGGCGGTACTTCAACCGGTAAAACTACCTTTACAAATGCGGCACTTACTGAAATACCGGCAATAGAAAGATTAATTACTGTAGAAGATGCTCGTGAGGTTGTGCTATCAAGCCATCCTAACAAAGTGCATTTACTTGCTTCCAAAGGAGGGCAGGGCCGTGCAAATGTTACTACCCAAGATTTAATAGAAGCCTGTTTACGTTTAAGACCGGATAGAATTATAGTCGGTGAGCTTCGAGGTAAAGAAGCTTTTAGTTTTTTACGTGCTATTAATACCGGCCACCCTGGTTCAATATCGACACTGCATGCTGATAGTCCTGCTATGGCAATTGAGCAGTTAAAGCTTATGGTTATGCAAGCTGATCTCGGTATGCCGCCTGAAGAAGTAAAGAAGTATATTTTAACCGTTGTAGATATCGTTGTGCAGTTAAAACGCGGTAGTGGCGGGAAAAGATATGTTTCGGAAGTGTACTACAAGAAAAATAAGAACGCTGAAGGTATGGTGTAGACTCGTTTTATTTGAAAAATTGGCAGCGTTGTTTTATATTTTTTGATCCTCACGTAGGTTATCTACGCTGCGGTCAAAAAATATGAAACGCCTTGCTCTTTTCCAAATAAAACTTCGTCTACCGTTTTCTATGCAATATGTATAGGCGTTAGTTTCAAGATCGGTGTCATACCGTGGCTTGACCACTGTATCCAGAAAAAAATAAAAAAAAAAGACTGGATCCCGCGATCAAGTCGCGGGATGACACTGGAAAAATCGTTCTATGCAATAACGTTAACAATATTAAGTGATAAGTAAAAACTAGGAATATCATTCATGGAATGGCATAAGATACTTAAAGTTACTAGAAATATATTCGGTCATGCTATAATTCATCCGGTTGTTATTTTTTGTACCATTTGGATAAGCGGTGCATTTGTTGCAATTTTTACTAATGAGGTTGGAGCTTTAGGTGTAGATATAAATGCTATAAATATTGCTTATAAGTGGGCTTATTGGCTTATTAACGTTTGGGGGCAGTTAAAAATTTCCGACTATAATTATTTAAAATTGAAGCTACTTGCGTCTCTTCTTGGTCCTGCTATTGTTGTTATAATATTTTACATTAAAAACTTTGAAAGAATAAAATCATTACAATTTTTTGAACAACAGGAAAAAGTATATGGAGATGCTAGCTGGGCTAATCCGTCAGATATAGAGACCGCAGGGCTTAGATCCAAAAAAGGTATGCTGATCGGTGTTGATGCCGGTGGATATTTTGTTGCCGACGGGTTCCAGCATGCTTTATTATTTGCTCCTACCGGTTCGGGTAAAGGTGTGGGCTTTGTGATACCTAACTTGTTATTTTGGAGTGATTCGGTAGTAGTACATGACATAAAGCTCGAGAATCACGGTTTGACAAGCGGTTGGCGTGAGAAACAAGGTCAGAAAGTTTTTGTGTGGGAGCCTTCTAATCCCGACGGTGTTACTCATTGTTATAATCCAATTGATTGGGTTAGTACTAAGCCTGGGCAGATGGTGGATGACGTTCAAAAAATTTCAAACCTTATAATGCCTGAAAAGGATTTTTGGAATAATGAAGCACGAAGTTTATTTTTAGGTGTAACTTTATACTTAATAGCTGATCCTACTAAAACTAAATCTTTCGGCGAAGTAGTGCGTACCATGAGAAGTGACGACGTAGTTTATAATCTCGCGGTCGTACTCGATACGCTTGGCGGTGTAATACATCCTGTAGCATATATGAATATTGCTGCATTTCTGCAAAAAGCCGATAAAGAGCGTTCAGGTGTAATATCTACAATGAACTCATCTCTTGAATTATGGGCAAATCCTCTAATTGATTCAGCTACTGCATCTTCTGATTTCAACGTACAAGAATTTAAAAAAGTAAAAACAACCGTGTATGTAGGGTTAACACCCGATAATATACAGCGTTTACAAAAATTAATGCAGGTGTTTTATCAGCAGGCGACAGAATTTTTAAGCCGTAAAATGCCGGATTTAAAGGAAGAGCCGCATG